>DATACQ010000670.1:0-3367 GCA_036258955.1 Binatia bacterium | reverse complement strand
ATAAGACTGCAGGATAGGGGCCGTGTCCGGCTGGCTTAGTCCAAAAGATCTCGATCTTTTTGTTGTCCTCTTTGCCGTGCCGAAGCATCTCTCTATTTGTAAGCCACCCGCCGCGGTCAATAATCTGCCCTTCTTCGATAGCAGTACAACCGAGCAGCACAAGCAGAACTGCACTAAAAAGGTCTTTAGACCTCATACACGTCCGGCGCGTTCAGAACATTATGGTAGCCAACTCTAAAATCTTCGGCGAAGTCCCGGGAGCATTTAAATTTCCTTTTTGCCGCAAGGACGAAAGCGCATGAGATATCGCTCAGTTGCCACGCCTTTGTCAACGATAAGAACCCGACAAACGCTGGCTATCGGGCGTGCCGATAAGGACAAACGGCTATCCAACCAACCAACGTCAGATGTTGTAGGATTGAACAACCACGCTTCAGACAAGTCTCACTGGGTTCAGTTGAAGGAAAATTCAGTTCAATCGTATCAGCGCGTTTCGTTTTCTTCGCTCATTTGATCATTCCATCCGGCAGCACTTGGGGGGAATCATGAGCCCGATCTGCTTCACGGTTTTTTGAGACTGTTCGACCGAAAGATCTACGGCCGTAGCTCTGACGAAGACCGTCGGTTAACGCGCCTTCACCGCGCGTTTTCCATGGCTATCCTGCGGTACGCCGCGGGCCAACGACATGTGCGAATGAACACCAAGCCAGCGTCCGTCCGGCTGCCTCGCTAGCACGATTGTGGCCCGACCCGGCCGGTCGAAGGCCGTTCCATCTTCATGGAAACCAGTGCTCGTCCAAGGCGCGATCGCGACTGCCAACGCACCGTCTGGCGAAGCCATGACAAGTGTGTTGGCCAAATCAAAGCGAAAATCTGCCGTCCGCGGCCAGACATTGCCCCATTGACGCTCTGTCCATGCCGATAGGCTCTTCACTAGCTCCTGATATGTGCCGAAGATGACGATGTCGGGATGCCAAAACGGTCGCGCTGCCGCATAGTCGACTTCGCGCACGCAAAGGGCGAAGTGATCGAGCCACTCGCGTACCTCTGCCGCCATCTGCGAATTAGCCTCTGGTAATGGTAGGTTCATTTTGTACCTCGACCCCCTGGGGCATCATTAGAGGCAACATATCAGCCCCTGGTGTACCACATAAACCAAATGTAGAAGCGATAATTGAGCTGAGCGGTTAGTCAAGACGCATCAGCTCAATTGCAGTAGTGGGAGAGTCCGTTTGATTGGTAGTCAGAGGGGACTGCCGTAACTGCATCTCTAGTTCGGATTCTTCATGACTATCCAGGAATTGTCGGTGTGAATCGAACCGCCGACACGAGGCAAAAGGCGCAAGATCACCGAGTGATATGGACTGACCCCCGTCTCGTAACTACCTTTGCGGTATGGAGCGGCTGAGCCAGTCGTCGAAACGCGTCGGGCCGATGCGCGGGTTGTCGCTCGGCGTTAGGGATTGATCGTTCAAATCTATGCCGAAGTAGCGAGCATGGACGTCTGTGACTACCTGACGAGCGTCCTGCTTTGCGCTCAGGAATCGCCGGACGAGTTCGTCCTGGCGTATCAGTTCAGGGCCGGCCAATTCGATCATGCCGTTCACCGGCGCGTTGATTGCAACGTCGGCCAGTGCGGCAGCGACGTCATCCGACACGATGGGCTGCATCAGGGCAGGTGGCAATCGAACCGTTTGCCCATCGGTGGCCGATTGGGCGATGCCGTTAACGAACTCGAAGAACTGCGTCGACCGAACGATTGTATAGGGAATTTTCGAAGCCTGGATTAGTTCTTCTTGGGCCATCTTCGCACGGAAAAAGCCACTCTGGAGAAGGCGCTCAGTGCCGACGACAGACAGCGCAACGTGATGCCTGACATTGGCGGCCGTTTCAGTCGCGAGAAGGTTCCGCGTTGACGTTTCGAAAAACTCCAAAACTGCTTTGTCCTCCCAGGAAGGCGAGTTTGATACGTCGACGACAACCTGAGCGCCGGCGAGCGCTTTAGCCAGTCCTTCACCAGTGATGGTGTTGACGCCCGAGCTGGGTGATGCCGCCAACACCTCTTGGCCACTTTCACGAAGCCTGTTCACGAGTTTCGTTCCAATCAACCCGCTGCCGCCTATAACTACGATTTTCATATGCGCTCCTTTCTCTAGTTCGCCTGTTAAGTCGGACGAGTGTTCAAGTGCACCTTTTACTCGGATTCCATTCCATCGTTATGCTTGTGAATTTGCCTCTCGAAACCTGCGGTTTCACAGGATCTCCTCTCAAGACCGGAGAAATTCCAGAAGGTCAAAGTTGACCCGATCCTGATGGGTAGCCGTTATTCCGTGCGGCGCTCCGGGATAATAAATTTCCTTTGCGCCCTTTATAAGCTTTGCCGATTTTTTTGCCGAATCCTTAACAGGAACGATCTGGTCATCCTCGCCGTGCAACACCAACGCGGGAACATCGATCTTCTTGAGGTCCTCAGTGAAGTCGGTCTCGGAGAATGCCTTGATCGATTCGTACGCGTTCTTCAGGCCTGCTTGCATGCTCCAAAGCCAGAATTGATCTAGGGTACCCTGGGAGACTTTTGCGCCGGGCCGGTTAGCGCCATAGAACTGAATTGCCAAATCCCTGTAGAATTGGGAACGATCCTTGACTAGGCCGGCGCGCAAGCCATCGAAGACTTCCATGGGGAGCCCCTCTGGATTCGCTTGCGTCTTTAGCATGATCGGCGGCACTGCAGCGACAAGAACCACTTTGGCGACACGCTTCGATCCATGACGACCGATATATCGCGTGACCTCTCCGCCTCCTGTTGAGTGACCGACCAGAGTAGCGTTCCGCAGATCAAGCGCTTCGATGATGGCCGCAAGATCATCGGCATAACCATTCATGTCATTTCCCAAGGCGGCCTGGCTTGATCGGCCGTGACCACGACGGTCATGCGCGACGACTCTATATCCGTTTTGCGCGAGAAACAGCATTTGGCCGTCCCAAGCATCAGAGCTCAAGGGCCATCCGTGCGAAAACGTTACGACTGGGCCCTCGCCCCATTCCTTGTAATAGATTTCTGTGCCGTCTTTGCTGGTGATTGTAGCCATTCTTATCCTCCTTAACCTCGAAATATCTGTTTGTTGAACCCAGAAGCGTGTTGATCGCGTCCTGTCGACAGCTAATGGCAGCAACTCGGAGAAGACTCCCGTAGTCACTTCACTGGTACGAGCACCGGCGCGCCCTTCTCCTTGACCAAGAACACAAGAAATTTTGCTGGCTCGGTATTGCTGGCGTTCCGGCCAACGATATGAACATCGTTGGAGCCCTCATAAAAAGTCTGTCCTGGCGTAAGCGTCACTGGTTTTCCGCCCTTCAGCTGCATCAC
>DATACQ010000669.1:0-7010 GCA_036258955.1 Binatia bacterium | reverse complement strand
CACCTACGACGTAGTGCCGGCGAAAGCGCGCGGGCGGCTGCAAGCGGCACGGCGCACGATTGCGGAACTCGGCGGCGTCGCTGCGCCGCTGCTTGGCGGAGTCCTCGCCGATCACTTCAGTCCAGGAGTGCCATTCCTGGTCTATGCGCCGCTGCTGATAATCGCGGCGCTCTTGCTCGCCTTCGTGGCGCGGGAGACGTTACCTAGATAATTCAAAGTATGAAGACGCAAAGGCAATAGTCCCTCAGCTTCCCCTCAAGTGAATTCGGAACGGGTGCCTATTGTCTAATGGCTTTTGCCTTCTTAATTGAACCTTGAACGGCCGCAAGGCTCTTTAGATTCTATTTGTTTTTGGCATATTATGAGTCTTCTGCAAAGAAAGCCCGAGTTTATGAATTACAAGACTGACGATCTACGCATAAAAGAGATCAAAGAGCTCTTGCCTCCGGCTCATGTGCTACGTGAATTTGCCATTACCACAAGCGCAGCAAGAACCGTTTTCGAGGCTCGTCAGGCCATTCATCGAATCCTGCACGGCGCAGATGACCGTTTATTGGTTATCGCGGGCCCATGCTCCATTCACGACGTGAAAGCCGCGAAAGATTACGCGGGAAGGCTCAAAGCGGCGAAGGACCAACTTGCTAACGATCTGCTGGTGATGATGCGCGTGTATTTCGAGAAACCGCGCACGACTGTAGGCTGGAAAGGATTGATCAACGACCCGAACCTCGACGGCAGCTTCAATATCAATCAAGGCCTGCGCATCGGTCGGCAACTCTTGCTAGAGCTCAATGAAATGGGAGTACCGGCGGGCTGCGAATTTCTTGACATGATCACGCCGCAATACATCGCTGACCTGGTGGCTTGGGGCGCGATCGGCGCGCGCACCACGGAAAGCCAAGTGCACCGCGAGCTGGCTTCGGGCCTTTCCTGCCCAGTGGGATTTAAGAACGGAACGGACGGTAACGTTAAAATCGCGCTGGATGCCATTCGCGCCGCCCATGCGCCGCATCACTTTCTGTCGGTGACCAAAGGCGGCCACTCTGCTATCGTCTCGACAACCGGCAATGAAGACTGCCATGTGATCCTGCGCGGCGGCACTCAGCCGAACTACGACTCGCGGTCCGTGGATAACGCAGGCCGGGATCTTGCCGCCGCCGGCATTCCTGCCCGCATCATGATTGATTTCAGCCATGGTAATAGCGACAAGGACCCGCTTAAGCAGATCGATGTCGGCCGCGAAGTGGCAGCGCAGGTTGCGGGCGGCGACGCGCGCATATTCGGCGTCATGGTTGAGAGCCATCTCAAAGCCGGGCGGCAGGATCTTATCCCCGGCAAAGAGTTGGTTTATGGGCAGAGCATCACCGACGCTTGCATCGGCTGGGAAGAAACGCACGCGCTGCTTGAGTCGCTCGCAGATGCCGTGCGCCGGCGCCGCATTAAAGCTGCCTCCGAGAACGGCACGGATTAGCAGGCTGCTGAAAAAGACCCATATGCTTCGTTACGCTCTATCGTCTCGCTCCAACGTACTGCCGCCGTACGCCTCCGCTCGCCGATTTTTCGCGCGCTTCGCCTCTGGATCTTTTTGAACAGCCTGCTAAGAGGCTCTGCAACAGCTGTCAGGCTTCAACAGTTCAACGTTGGAAATTCGGGCGCAGCATGCTGCGCCCTACTATTGCCTGTTGCCTCATGCCTATTGCCTAGTTACGCCCACCGGCTACGTCTCCGCTTGGCGCCGAACGGAGGCGGTGGGTTTGGATCGAGCAGGCGGGTGTATTCGTAATTGAATCCTTCTAACTTCACGCGGGGAATCTTTTGCCCGATGAAATGTTCGATGGCAGCGATCTCCCGAACATCGTCGCCGGTCATGATCGTGAAGGCATCGCCAACACTTTGGGCCCGCCCGGTGCGACCAATGCGGTGCACGTAATCTTCGGGGTGGTGCGGCACATCGTAATTAATAACGTGGCTGATCTGCTCCACGTCGATGCCGCGCGCGGCAATATCCGTGGCCACCATCACTTCATAGCGGCCGTCACGAAAACCGCTGAGCGCCTTCTCGCGCTCACGTTGGGTCCGGTTCGAATGCAAAACTGCCACCGCGTGGCCCTGTTGTTGTAGCTTGCGCGCGACGCCATCGGCGCCATGCTTGGTGCGGCAGAAAATCAGCACCTGATCGAACTCCGTGCGCTTGAGCAGCTCGTCCAGCAGCGCTTGTTTTTGATCGTTTGCCACCGGATAGAGCGCATGGGTCACGGTGGCGGCAGGCGAGCGGCGCTGACCGATTTCTACGGTCTCAGGGTTGCGCAAAGCCCATTGGCTGAGCTGCTCGATCTCAGGCGGTATCGTTGCTGAAAATAACATTGTCTGGCGCTGTCGCGGGCAACGTTCCACGATTCGGCGCACGTCCGGCATAAAGCCCATATCGAGCATGCGGTCGGCTTCGTCCAAAACGAGAATTTCGATGCGGTTCAGTTTCAATGTGCCGCGCTGCAGGTGATCGAGCAACCGACCCGGCGTGGCAACCACGATATCGGCGCCCTGGCGCAGCGCTTGGTCCTGTTTTCCGTAACCCGCGCCGCCGAAGAGCACGGCGGTTCGCAGATTGGTAAACCTTCCATAATCGTGGATGGCGGTTTCTACCTGGGCGGCAAGCTCCCGGGTCGGTTCCAGGACGAGCGCGCGCACCGCCCCATGCTGGCCCAAGCGGGAAAGGATCGGTAATGCGAAGGCGGCGGTTTTGCCAGTGCCGGTTTGGGCCGAGCCGATAAGATCGCGCCCGGCCATCACAACAGGTATCGCCCGGAGTTGAATCGCAGTGGGTTCAGCGTAACCGGCAGCGCTGACACCTTCGAGGACTTGAGGCGAAAGACCGAGTTTAGAAAAAGGCATGGATGATCGGTTGTTCCGTCACTTTCTCCCGCGGCCAGCGGGTGTGTTGGAGGACCTTGAATTCTTGTACTTGAGCTTTATCAACGTGTCCGAGAGTGCCCGATGCAACACGCGAAGCGCTTGTTTAGCGTCATAAGCGCGCGGCACATGCACGAATCCGTAACGAACAGGCGACCTGCGATGCCTAATGTAGTCCAGCATGACGTACATGGAGAAGTTGCAAACGTAAGTGCCGGCGTCGGACGACCATTTGGAGCGGCTTGCGAGACTGAGATTAAGATCAGTGAAAAGCGCCCGCGGCCCGGCGGCTGAAATCGGCGCTATCTTTGCGTCGCTGGACTTGCGCCGGCGATTTACCGCTCGACGCTCTTGCCGGAGCAAGCTTCCTCTAGAGCACTGGCCCAACCCCAGCACTACATCCGGTCTGTACTCGGCGAGGGCACGGGTAAACTGGCTCTTGTGAAAGCGCACCGGAAACACAATCTTTTTCAAACCATGCTGCTTCGGGAACGCGCGCACAATTGTCTCCGTGACGTTGTCATCAAACTGGCGATAGGGACCGAAGCCGTAGATCAGAATACGCATAGCATGTTAGGCAATAGCCATTAGCCACCGGCACTAGGCAGAAGATGGCGCGACGTTTAATCAAATTCTGAGATCGTATCTCAGGCCCATTTCAAACTTCAAAGGCCGGAGCTATTGCCTAGTGGCTATTGCCTGGTGGCTCTTTCAAATGCACCGCCAGCCAAATCGTTTCCTCGCTGGTTTCTCGGACTCGATGCCTCACGTGGCGCGGGATGATTAGGCAATCGCCTTCTCGCATCTCGATGAGTTCGCCGGCAGCAAATTCCAAGACGGCTGCGCCGCGCAGCAGCAAAATCCATTCATCTTGCTCCTGATCATACCAGAATCCTTCCGGACTGCTCGATGCATGGGATGTGATCCGCTCGATTCGCACCGCGCCGGCTTCGAAAAGCGTCTCGAAAATCTCGGCGCCGCTCGCCGGACGGGCGCCTGTGTAGATATTTCTTACGCTTTCTTTCACTCGATCCCCCGCCTTTTGGCTATTGGCTATTGCCTATTGGCTACTGGCTAGTGGCTAGTGGCTAGTGGCTTTCCGGTACGGACGAACCTTGAGCTTTGAACTTGAAGTCTCAACCCGCTCGTCAGGCGAGCGGCGGGAGCCCGTCGTTCTGCGGCTCGTAGCTCGCATCCTCTCGGCGCCGCCGCTCTACAGTTTCATCAATCTTCTCATTGCCGAACTTGGTTGCCGCAATGACACGGTAATGCCGCGGATTTTTCTTAGCATGGATGCCGTGAAGAAATTCGGCATGGCTGTCGTGAAAGGCGGCGCGGAAATTGTCCGCGCCGACTTCGACGGCTTTCAGCCCAAGCCCTAGGCCCGTCGCTTTGTCTTCCATCCAACGGAGCGCGATGTCTGAGAGCGCGCGTTCGGCGTAGCCTCCGCCGACGTCACAATGGGCGCCGATGAACCAGCGTTGCTCCAAAACCTGCTCTAACGTACTCTCAGGGTCCCACAGGCAAGCGTCGAAGATGTCGCGGTGCTCGTCGATCGCGAGCGCATGATAAGCGTTCTCAACGATTTTGCTCAGCCGCGTATCGTGAAATTCATAGAATCTCTTTTTCATCGGTTCCAACACGTCAACAGGAATGCCAAGCGCGCCCACAGTGTCCCAGACGCCTAAAAATTTGATCGACACTTCCCGCGCGTAAGTCGCACGGAAACCTTTAGCGGTTTCCGAATCAGGTCCGTCCTCTCGCGCGCGGTAGATGCCATACGCCATGGCGATTCTGACCGGTAAGTTTTCCGGGTAAATCAAGCCGCAGTTACGCACTAACCCGACCAGGCTGCGCGCCGTGTAGGCGCCCCGGCTAAAACCGAGCACGTAAATTTCATCGCCTGGCGAGTATTGCCGGACCATAAACGTGTAGCCATCGAGGATATTCTTCTCGAGACCTATGCCGAAGGCGCCGCCGATGAAGCGGTCGTACCACCGCGAACCCACTCCCTGATCGTACCACTTCACCTGTTCGGCGCCGTCGGGAGCATTTTTCACGATCGACTTGTAGAAGCGGCACACGTTAGTTTCCACCTGTTTCTCCGCGGGCAGATTCTCGTCCGCCGGCTTGTTCCACGTGCCATCGAAGCAGAGAACGATTCGTTTCATGTCTTCGCCTCCGTGCGCTCGCGCGCGGTTCAAGGTTCAATGTTTAAACAAGAAAGGCAATGGCATTGGCCACTGGGCATTAGGTTTCGGGCGTTCCGCGTGAGAAGAGCCTACCGAACGGTCACGTACCGAGTGGTAGCCGAACAGCATGTTAGTTGTTGATCGTTGGCTGTCCGCAGTTTCCCATGCCTCTCGTCTATTGCCTATTGGCTTCTGGCTAATGCCTGTTTACTTAAACCAATCCTTCTGCCGCACAATGTAATCCGCCGTGCGGTAACTCAGCGCGGCGACAGTTGCTGTCGGCGGGTAACCGGACATGGTGGGAAACACCGACGAACCGACGATAAACAAATTGGGGATGTCGTGCGTCTGACAAAATTCGTTGACCACCGAATTCCGCGGATGCGCCCCCATACGCGTGCCGCCAGCCCAGCGATTCGGCCGGCCTTTTTCCTCTGTCCAGACCCTGTTTGCCCCGGTGGCGCGCATAATCTTTTCGCCGACCCCGGCCATAAACTTTTGCAGCCGGAGCTCGTTTGTGTGAAAATCGAAGGTCACGCGCGGCAGCGGCAAGCCCCAGCGATCGCGAGCACGCGGGTCGAGATCGACGCGGTTCGCTTTGTGCGGCAAAGTTTCCGGTTGCATATTGAGGTCCATCGTCCGCGTGTAGTAACGCGTGTAATATTCTTTGAATGCCTTACCCCAGGCCGGCACACCCGGAGGCAACACGTCGACCCGCGTTACCGGCGTGCCGTCGCCGCTGGTGCCGATAGTGCCGCCTCGTATAAAGCCCAACCCTGTATGGTCGAAGTTGTTGCCGTTGAAATCATCGATGCGCATAGCAGCTGAACCCGGGCCAATAAAGCCATTGATAATAAAATCATCGAACGCGCCCATCGCGCGCACATCTCCATGGGCGAGAATATTGCGTCCGACGTAACCACTGCTGTTCGCTAAACCTCTGCTGAAGCGTTTCGAATCGGTCCTGGACAACAGCAGCAAGCGCGCGTGCTCGAACACGAACGCGCTCAAGATCACCACCCGCGCACGCTGCCGCTGCTCACATCCGACCGCGTCGAAATAACGAACGGCAGTGGCATTCCCGTTATGATCGCTGTCGATACGAAAAACCTTACAATTTGTCTTCAAATCAAAGTTGCCGGTCTCGAGGGCTACCGGAATGGTGATGTAAAGAGAAGCCGCCTTTGCGTGGACGTGGCAACCGTAAAAATTGCAGTGGCCGCAGTAAACGCAGGCGGGACGTTCGGCGATGCGCGTGTCGAACGGTGCCGCTGGTTTGTAAGGCGCAGACGTTATACCTGCCGGAGTGTCGTAAGGATGATAGCCGAGCTTGCGGCACGCTTCAGCAAAAAGCCGCATGCGCGCGCTGTGGCGAAGCGGCGGCAGTGGGAAACCGCGCTTGCGCGGCCCAGCGAACGGATTTGCGCCCGCTTCACCCGAAATCCCAAACTCCCATTCGAACTTTTCGTAATGCGGTTCCAGATCGTCGTAGCTCAAAGGCCAGTCGATAATATCGTAACCAGTCAAATCCGCTCTGGCACGATCGGCGTTGCCGCTGGCGATTTCATTCGTAAAGAGCTTGAAATCACCGGGCATGTAGCGCGAAGATTGTCCGGTCCAGTGCAGCAGCGCGCCGCCCAACACGTTAAGCGGGCTGGTCCGGTATTGAACTCGGGACTTCTCGCCGGTTTTGCGCCGAGTCGTCGTCGGCTCGTGACGCACCCACTCGAGCGTTTGCGGGCGGATTAGAAAACGGATCGAATCGCGCGGCGCGTAATCCTCGCGCTTGGGTGCCGGACCGCGCTCCAAGCCAACAACTTTCAGACCGGCCGAGGCAAGCTCCTTGGCCATAATGCCACCCAACCCACCGACCCCGACGATGCATACATCAGCTATCGTCTGCGGCAC
>DATACQ010000668.1:0-1816 GCA_036258955.1 Binatia bacterium | reverse complement strand
CTTCACGATACAGAAGCCACCGCTCGGCTGCGCTCGTTGGGCGCCCGGGTGTTTGTCGGGCATCAGGAAGAGAACCTTGCGGTGAATCCCACGGTAGTGGTGGCGTCCACGGCGGTTAAGTATTCCAACCCTGAAGTGCTTGAAGCGCGCCGCCGGCAGATCCCGGTGATTCCCCGCGCCGAGATGCTGGCCGAGTTGATGCGTACGAAGTATGGCATCGCGGTAGCGGGGAGTCACGGCAAGACTACCACGACATCGATGATCGCGCATGTCCTCAGCGCCGCCGGTCTCGATCCGACGATGGTGATCGGCGGTCGGGTGCGCAGCCTGGGGACCAACGCCAAGATGGGGCAGGGGGAGTTTCTTGTCGCCGAGGCCGATGAAAGCGACGGCAGCTTTCTCTTCTTGGCGCCGACCATCGCGGTCGTCACAAACATCGACCGCGAGCATATGGACTTTCATCAAACCATGGAGCGATTGAATGAGAGCTTCTTGAGCTTCGTCAACAGGATTCCGTTCTATGGCCTGGCCGTTTTGTGCCTCGATAACGTTAACGTGCAATCCCTGCTGCCGAACGTGAAAAAACGCTGTGCGACCTACGGGCTCTCCGCGGACGCGGATTTCTCCGCCCAGGATATAAGGATGAGCGGCGCCGGCGTGCAATTCTCGGTTATTCACCTGGGGCGCTCCATGGGAACCTTGGCTTTGCGTCTACTCGGCCGGCATAGCGCCACCAATGCTCTAGCAGTCGTCGCTGTTGCCCACGAACTGGAGATCCCGTTTGCCCGAGTCAGCGAAGCCTTGGCGGAATTTAGCGGCATTCACCGGCGCTTTGAGGTTAAAGGCGAGCCCAAAGGAGTCATGGTGATCGACGACTATGGCCACCACCCGGCCGAAGTTCGCGCTACAGTGGGCGCCATTCGCGATAGCTGGAAGCGGCCGCTGACGGTGATCTTCCAGCCCCATCGGTACAGCCGGACCCAAGATCTTTTCAATGATTTCATTAGCGCATTCGACGGAGCGGACCGGCTGATCCTCACGGATATTTACCCTGCCGGTGAAGATCCCATTGCCGGTGTGAGCAGTGAAACTTTGTACCAGGCCATTAAAAAACAAGGACGGCTGGACGTCGAGCATATCGCAGCGCGAGAAGAGATCGTCAATCGGCTCGTGGGCAGCTTGAAACCGGGCGACATCGTACTGACTTTGGGCGCGGGCGATATCCACAGCGTCGGCGACGCTCTTGTGGCAGCGCTGCAATAAGGAATGGAGTGTTGGAGCGAGGAGTTAGGACAACGGAGTAATGGAGTGATGGAGTCATGGAGTGTTGCGCGGGCGCCGTAGCGTACTCCAGTACTCCAACACTCCATCAGTCCACTGGATTGCCGATGGCCGAAGTTGGGCTGGCAGACGCGCTGAAACTTGTGCCCGGTCTTAAGGTTAAAACCGACGAACCGTTGGCGCGCTACACGTCTATGAAAATCGGCGGGCCCGCGGATTATTTCATCGAGGTAGCAGATGATGCGGCCTTGCGCCAGCTCCTAGCGTTGCTCGCTCGCTGCGGCATGACCGTTTGCCTGCTCGGGAACGGCAGCAATGTTCTCATCAGCGACCGCGGCGTGCGTGGCGCGGTGTTACATCTGACGGGAGATTTCAAACGGGTCATGTGGCGCTCAGATGAAGCGGGGGCGACAGTAGATGCGGGCGCAGCCTGCGTGGTGACGCAACTGGCGCGCGAAGCGGCGCGCCGGGCCTATGCAGGGTTGGAGTTCGCTGAGGGTATTCCCGGCACCATTGGCGGCGCGTTAGTCATGAA
>DATACQ010000667.1:0-4811 GCA_036258955.1 Binatia bacterium | reverse complement strand
AACGGATCTACCGAAAAGCTGGCCGCTCTAGAATGTTTCGGGTTTAGAGTTTCGGGTTCGCGTTTTCGAGTCTCGGGTTAAAAAATCGGAGGCTGAAGTTTAAACTCTTCGCGTAGGTGCCTGCGCGTTGTCAGGACTCGGAAGCCGAAACTCTAAACCCGATACATTCTAAAGCGGCCAATCCTTCGGTAGATCCCTTCGCAGCTTCTTGTACTCCGGCGTTTCGCTTTGCTCCTTCCGCACGCGCACGAGCGCCTGCACGACTTCTTCCTGCGATATCTTTAGCGCATTGGAGACCATACCCGTGGTCTCTTCGAAGCCGAGGCCTCAGTTGCGGTGTCAGCCGCGCATGCGCTCGAGTACGTAAAGATCTTTTTCTTTCTGAGTCATTGTTGGAAGCTTAACTCAATCTTGCACCCCTGAAAATCCCACTTTCTGGGTGGTGACTAGTTCGGTAACGGACTGAGGCTCCCCCAGTGCATTAACAACAACTCGAAGCCGCGCGAATATGCGCCATTTTTGCCCGTGCCAACTTGCAGCAAAAATGACGAAAGCATTTTCAGTGACCAGCCCCGACGGTTCATTACAGTAAACAACAGTGTCAAATTCCGCCGCGCTGCCGGGCTGGAGATCCAAAGACGGAGCGAATCCTTGTTCTGCTGCTTTGAATTGCCCATGGGGGAGTCGGACAGTCTCGAGTTGAAGCGTGTTTGCGCCTGTGTTCCGGACGATCCATCGCACGTTCCAGTAGCCCGCGGTGACAGCAGCTACGGAAGATTGGGTCAGTTCAATTCTCGGCCCCGAAACACTTTCGGAGGTCACCGTCTCCTACTGTTTGGGTCTGCCTTCAGCGCGCAGCTCCTGCTGGGCTACTTTAAAAATCTGATCGTTGACCACTCTGTCCAGAGTGAACTTGCTGTTAACAAGACCGGCGCGAATGTCTCTGTCGGCATTTGCTGAAGGCCTGACGTAACAATCGAGAGATCAGTCGTAAGACCGGCGCATAGAGATCCCACGCCGCCGAGACTATATCCGGCTCCGCGGTGAGCCCGGATTTGTAACCCGCTTTCATCGCCTCTTTCTTGTTGATGTGGCAAGCTAAATTCTCTGCATAGGCTTCAGCATTCGCTTGCTGGTCTCAGGAAATTCTCAACAGCCATTGTTATCTTCTAGCATAGACCGTCGTCTTCCCATGTTCGTCGAACGCAAGGACGTCGTAGGGTTCAGGCCTACCCCCCTCCATACCGGGAGAGCCGACGGGCATGCCCGGCACGGCCAGGCCCAAAACGGGCGGCTTCTCCTTCAAGAGGCGATGAATCAGGTCCGCCGGAACATGACCTTCGATGACGTAATTATCCACCAGCGCGGTATGGCACGAGCGGAGTTTCACCGGGACGTTATGTCGAACTTTGACTTCATTCAGCTCGCCTCCACTGACATTCTTTTTTTCGACTCTGAACCCGTTCGCTTGCAGGTGCCCGACCCAGGCAGCGCAACAGCCTCAGCCTGGGTCTTGGTAGACGGTTATGGCGCGCGCGAACGGCGCTGTTTGAGCCTCGGCGCTTGCGGCGAGCGCGAGAACGCCTAAGACAAGCGCGCGCAGAAAAAGAGTGGTTTGTATTCTCATAGAAGCTCCAGATGGATGCATGACAATTTAGCACCACTTACGTTGACACAAAAGCTGCCCTTGTTGTATCCGTCATGGCATCACCCAAGTGACGGCCTAGAGCAAAGGCGAATTAAGGCGACAGCGGGTTGCACGTCATGAAACCGAGCCTTAGCAGTGCTATTTCCACGTTCTCCTACTAACGCGGGAAGGCATCAACAGCTTCAGGAATCTTTATGGCCCAGGAAAATGTCAAACGGAAACTGAGGCTCGGCATCGTCGGGATCGGCGTTGGCGCGTCGGAGATTCTGCCCCAGATGGAACAGATCCCGGAGTTTGAGCTGGTGGCCGCGGCCGATATCAATCCCCGGGTGTTGGCAACGTTCAAGCAGCGCTATGGCGCGCGCACCTACGACAGCATTGAAAAACTTTGCGCCGATCGTGATGTCGAAGCTGTTTGGATCTCGACGCCGAACAGGTTTCACGCGCCGCACACCATCATAGCCGCCAATCATGGCAAGCACGTCGTGGTCGAAAAGCCCATGGCAATTTCGCTGCGGGAAGCGGAGCAGATGATTGAGGCGTCGATCAAGAATCGCGTCAAGCTTCTCTGCGGCCACACCCAAAGTTTCGGGCCGCACATTCGCACCATGCGCAAGATCATTCGCTCCGGCGAGTTCGGCAGGTTATGCGCATTGCACGTCTGGGCGTACACGGATTGGATGCTCCGGCCGCGCACGGCCGAGGAACTGGACATCCATCAGGGCGGCGGCGTCCCGTATCGGCAGGGACCTCACCAGATCGACACGTTGCGTTTGCTCGGTGGCGGTATGGTGCGGAGCGTCCGCGGTGCTACCGGCCAGTGGTTTAAGGGGCGGCCGATCCCCGGTTATTACTCTGCCTTCCTGGAGTTCGAAGACGGCACCCCGGCAACGTTGATGCACAACGGCTACGGCTACTTTCTTGCTTCCGAGCTGGTGCCATGGGGCAAGCAGAACAGCCGTTATAGCGAGGCCGAGCGCGCGGCGATCCGAAAGTCATTATTGGATGGTACACGCAACGAAAACGCCGACAAAGACGAAATGCGGATAGGCGGCGCCAATGAGCGGGAGGTTCTCAACCGCGGAATACCCGGCCGAGTGTGGTTGCCCAACGATTTAGGCATTCTCATCGCTACCTGCGAACGCGCCGATATCCGGCAATCGCAGCATGGTTTGTTCGTTCACAGCGACGAAGGCACTAAAGACGTTCCTTTAATCGGCGGCGGCGGTCCCTCGCGACGCGGCGAGCTCATCGAGCTTTATAATGCCGTCGTGCTCGATGAACCCATCCGGCATAGCGGGCCGTGGGGGATGGCGACGCTTGAAGTGTGTCTCGCGATTATGGAGTCGGCGAAAGAACGAAAGGAAATCTTCTTGAAGCATCAAGTGCCGGCTCCGGAAGCGGATTAGAGTTTCTTGTTTTATTTTCAGGTTTCCAGTTGAAGAGAAACCAGCACCAAGAGCTATCGCGATGAGTTCACACTCGGGAAACTCGCGAATGGACATCAACGAGGTTATCGATCCCGAGGGGTTCCATGTTAACCAGAAACAGAAACTAGCCCGAATTGTTCACGAGATTTTGTCCGAGGGAGCCAGCCTCTCTGATCGCGGCCAAGGTTGAGTCTTGGGTCTAGAGTCTTGAGTCTGAACTTTGAAAACCCAACCCGAGACTCATGCGATGACCGCTCTCTCCGAGGCTGCTCCCTCGGAGTAAACACTCTGTCGCAGTTTTCCCGACCTGACTAGGCGGGCTGGCTAGAGACCACAAAACTATTTTTAGGAGGCCTCATGTATAACAACCAAACAGTCGTCGATGTCCATGGCCATATGACGACACCGGCTGTTTTCCGCCAGTTCCTCGCGGAAACCGTTTCCCAGAACACACCGGGAAGAAAACTCGACCTCTCCGATGAGCAGTTAGAAAACGCCCAGCAGCGGCATCTCAAATTCATGGATGATCGCAATATCGATGTTCAACTCATCGGACCTCGGCCCATCGCCATGTGGCACTGGATGCGCCCTTTCCTACAGGAGTATTGGGCTTACGTCACGAATAATGTTATTGCCCGCATCGTTAAGCTGCATCCCGAGCGTTTCCGCGGCATGGCTCAACTACCGCAAAGCCGCGACAAGGATACCCGCAACTGCCTGGCTGAGTTCGAGCGTTGCATCAAGGAACTGGGCTTTGTGGGCGCCTATCTCAACCCGGATCCGGCCGGCGATAAGCAGACGCCCGGAGTTCACGAAGAGTACTGGTTTCCGCTCTATGAAAAAGCCGTGCAACTGGACGTACCGCTGATGGTGCACCCGTCCATCACCTACGACCGGCGCCTGGAAGTTATTCCGGCGAACTACCAGATGAATAACTATCTGGAAGAGTTTGTGGCGATGCAGCTCTATGCCCACGGCAAAGTATTTGAGACGTTTCCCAAGCTCAAGATCGTCATCTGCCATTGTGGCGGGGGGCTCAACCGTTTTATTCCCACGGACCATCATGTCGGACAGGGAGATTTTAGCAACAATCTGTTCTACGATTCGTGCGTTTACGATGTCCATTATCTAGAAGCAGGCATCAAGCAACGCGGCGTTGACCAGATGCTTTTCGGGACGGAATCTCCCGGCTCGGGCGGAGCCGTTCGCCCAGATACAGGCAAACCATCGGATGACCTGATTCCTGTCATTCATGGTCTGAAATTTTTGAGCACAGAAGACAAGATGAAGATCTTTCAAAAAAACCCGTTGAAGGTGTTCACCAAAGTGAAGATATGAGACGGGCTGGTTGATCGAGTCTTGGAGTATTGGAGTGATGGGTTTCTGATACAACCCTCCACTACTCCATTGCTCCGCGACTCCAGTTTATTGCGTGTCAGAATTTAGCGGTCGTCAACAAACACGAGAACGATTCGGAGATCTAGATGGCATACAAGAACGTAGGCAAGGCCGTACCCCGGCTCGAGGGAGCCGACAAGGTTTCCGGCAAGATGCACTATGCGGCGGACCTTCCGTTTCCGGCCGCGCTGTCAGCCAAGATATTGCGCAGCCCGCTCCCGCACGCGCGGATTATCGCCGTCGATGACGCGAAAGCACAGAAACTGAGAGGAGTACGGGCGATCATTTTTGGCGCGGATATCGGCCCAGTTTACGTCGGACTCAGAATGAAGGAC
>DATACQ010000666.1:0-2316 GCA_036258955.1 Binatia bacterium | reverse complement strand
TTGTAGTCGGTGTGTTCTCCCAGGAGATTCACACGGCCGGGTGCGTGAGCGATTGCCGACGGCGCGTTACCAAAGACATCGCTAAACTTCTTCATCAGCTGTCCAGTGATATCTCGATGTTTTGTAATTCACAGGCTTTATCTTCAGGTAGAGCGTCCATTGCGAAGAATCCAGCAGCAAGCTCGGTACCGGCCAGGTACTTGAGCTTATCCGGCGTGCGATACGGGGGGTAGAACTCGGCATGCAGATGCATTTCAGGGTGCGGCTTGCCGTCTGTCGGAGCCTGGAACCATGCCATTAAATACGGAAAAGCGCGTTTCCATAACCCGTCGTATTTGAGCAGAACGGTCTTCAACGCTCGCGCGAGATCCGCGCGCTGTACTCCGCTCAAATGCGAGAATGTTTCCACGGGCGCCATCGGCGCGACCCAAACTTCATACGGGTAGCGGGCGCAAGCCGGGACGAAGGCGACGGCGTGCTCACCGCGATAGAGTAGTCGCTGTGCGGCTTTTAACTCCTTAGTGATGAGATCCTGCAACACGCCGCTTCCGTGGGTTTGGTAATGCGCCGAGGCGATCTGCTGCATGCGTGCCGGTACCGGCGGCACGACAGGGTAAGCGTAAATTTGGCCATGCGGGTGATGGAGAGTGACGCCCACTTCTGCGCCGCGATTCTCGAACGGCAGGACGTAATCAATGTCCGAGAGACTGCCCAGCTTCTCGGTTCGGTCGGCCCAAACTTCCAAGACCAACTCTAGATGACCGAGTGGCAAAGCACCCAAAGAGGAGCGCGCATCCTGAGTGAAAACGACGACTTCGCATTTACCATAGCCCGGCGCCGTCGGCACAGTCAGCTCCGGCGCAGCGCTCGCATCCAAGGTGAGGGATGGAAAGCGGTTGTCGAATACCGCCACGTCCCAACACCCTTGCGGTACTTCCGTCGGATTCGCCGGGTTGCTGGTGGCGGCGAGGGGATTGTATTCGGGCGGCGGCAAGAATGTGCGCTCCTGCCGGTAGGCAGCATAAGTAATCCACTCGCCGCGGAGCGGATGCCAACGCCGGTGGGGATTGGCGTCGAGGGGCTGCGAGAAAGGACTAGGTGCTTCCGGAATCGAGTTCAGGGGCTTACGGCTGTAGAGGGATAACTCGCGGCCATCCGGCTTGGTCAACCTAACGACGTGCATCTAAACCCCGATCGAAATGTGCGTGCGTTTGATTCTTGTAGCCTTTCTGATTTGTTCGAGGGGAATTTTCGGGGTGCGATCAGCGCATAATAGACCATTGGCCTCCTGAAAAGTGTCGGTGAACTGGGTGTAGCAGAACCCGCTGAACAGGGCGACGCGCGCGACGACCTCCATCAGCTCCAGATAGCGCCGAGCGAATTCCTCCTCGCTTGTAACAGCGGAATAGCCCCAGGTGCTTTTGACCCCGGAGGGCCGGCACTTGTCGTATGCGATGCCGCCAAACTCCGTCAGCACGATAGGCTGGCCGCGATGCGGATAGCCGTCCAGCGTTAATATGCGACCGCCCGGTCGGCGCCGGTCAAATAGTTGCTCGGGCTTGATCTCGGGACCATAGCGCTCGCGAATGTGCTCCGGGTTTGCATCGTAATCGTGTATTCCAATAATGTCGGTCGCGCTGCTCTCCCAACCGTCATTGCCGATCACGGGCCGGGTTGGGTCCAACGTCTTGGTCAGATGATATAGCGCCTCGACCGCGTGCCGCTGCTCTTGCGCGGAGGGCAAGTCAGGAACGCCCCATGACTCGTTCAACGGCACCCATACGATCACACAGGGGTGGCTGTAGTCACGCTCAATCGCCTCCGTCCATTCGCGGACAACCCGTTTGATGGCCGTTCGTGTGAAGCGATATGCGGCCGGCATCTCCTCCCAAACCACTAACCCCAGTTTGTCCGCCCAATAAAGATAGCGGGGACACTCGATCTTCTGGTGCTTGCGCACTCCGTTGAAACCCATGGCTTTAACCAACTCCACGTCGCGCCGAAGCGCCCGGTCGTCGGGAGCCGCCAGCAGGGTATCCGGCCAGTAGCCTTGGTCAAGCACCAGCCGAAGCACGTAAGGGCGACCGTTGAGCATGAATCGGTCGCGCACGACGTCTACTGATCGCAAAGCGGTATAGGAATTAACCCGGTCGAGGATCTCCCCGTTAGCTCTGAGCCGAATCTCAGCATCCAGCAAAGTAGGTTGTTCCGGACTCCACAGTAGCTCGTTTCGGAAATCGTCCACGCCGGGATCCGACAAGATGATGCGCCGGTTAGCTTCGTTCTCGATGACCTGGTACGAATCTTTGGCGAGCG
>DATACQ010000665.1:0-12222 GCA_036258955.1 Binatia bacterium | reverse complement strand
CAGGTGAAGGAATTTGTCGGGGGTTTAGTGCTGATCAGTTTTGCGGCTGCGGTTCAGCGCGTTTTCAATAGCGGCTGGTGGGCTGCTGATGTGAGGACGGCGGCAATCAAATAATTCCCGAGAAAGAATAGAAAGGCGATTTGGTAGCTTCCGCTCAAATCGAATGTCATCCCTGCCAACAGAGCGCCGACTCCCAGGCCGCGTTTGTGAAAGGGCTCGAGAGCGCTGGTGATCGCGCCAAATGAGCGTCGTCCAAAATACCGGGCCAGGAGAACGTGCATCAGAACAAATCCGCCGCGAGCGCTCAGTCCGAAAACAATTGCAAAGACAAACGCAGCGGACGCTGCTCTCACTTGCATCAACAGCACGACGGCGGCCGCGGAGAGCACCATGGTGGTGATGCCCAATGCCCGAGGGTGAATTTTTTCCGCCAGAGCTCCCCACAGGCCGCTGCCAAACGCCCCGGTGAGCGCCATTGCGCTAAGCGCTCCCACCGCGGCTGCGGGCGGAATTTGCACATCAGTGAAATAAGCCACCATGTGAAAGGCGATACCTCCGGTGGAAACTGAATAAAACGTGGCGGCAGCGACAAGGAGCCACAGGGCCCGCGTGCGCGCGGCCTCTTTGAACGTCCAGCTCTGCTCGCCGGCCTCAGGCGCGCGCTCCGACCGATCCGCTCGAGCGGATTTGGCATGCGGCAAGGCGCCGTCCGGCAACAGCCCCAGATCTTCCGGCTGGCGGCGCAGAAAGAAAAACCCCGGCAGGACGACAAACAACCAAAGAGCAACGCCCAGCATCATAAAGGCGCTACGCCAACCGTATGCTGCAATCATGAACTGATAGAGCAGAGACAATGCGAAGGAGCCAAGCGGCACCGATAGCGCAACCAGACCGATAGCCCTGGGCCGCTTCAAATAAAACCAATTGGTCACCGCAGTCATGGGCACGACACCCGTCAGCAGTGTTTCAGCCAGCGCTCGCGCAGGCACAAAGGTGGCGTAAAAGTGCCACGGTTCGTAAGTCAGGCTGAGGCACACGACGAGCGTGCCGGCTAACGCGGCACCGACGGGAAGGAGCATACGGGGGCCCAGTCGATCGGCGAGCGGGCCCACCAGAGGCGCCAACAGGCCGCCTGTTATCGATCCGATAGTGATGGCGGAGGAGGCGAGTGTGCGGCTCCAGCCGAGATCCTCGGTGATTGGTTTTAAAACAACCGCCATTGTGACATTGCTCACACCCGATCCTAGAAAGCCGGCGAGCATGGCGATGCCGACGATCATCCAGCCGTAAAAGAAAGGTAGAGTCACGGTACGTTAGTAGAACGACTAGTCTACTCGCCAGGGTTCATCAGTCAAACTAATGCGCAACTTGCGAGAAAGAACGTTGTCATTCCTTGAATCGACAGTCGGCGCGCGTTGCTCGCGCCGCCTCAGTGTCCTGTTGCTGTTATTCTATACGATGCGATGAGATTCACCGGTCAATCCTGCGCTGGTCCGACCAGCGGGCGAATGCCGACCACGCTAAAAAAAAGTTCCTGAATGGAAACCTCGTGGGTTGCTCTGACTTCGCGGAAACTCCGGGAGAGCAGCACGCATACTAAAAGCCGGCAGAAACAAGAAAGGACAAACAGCGTGAGCAGAGGATAGCCGAAGAGCGGCGGCAGCCGCGAGGCGAGAAAGCCGCCGAGGGAAGAACCGAAAAACAGCGCCATCCCATTGATCACATTAAAATACGCAATGCAGCGCACCCGCTTTTGCGGCGTGACCGCGTCATAGATGAAGTTGCCGGCGCTGAGGGTCACGCCGCTCCAGGAAAAGCCGGCAAACATTTGCACCAGAATGAGATAGGCGGGGTTATGCGAGAAAAGCCACAAAATCGGGATCAGCGCGGCCAAAAACGAGCTGAGCCGCAGGACGCTTACGTTGCCGACAAGATCGGCGTGCCTTCCCCATAGAGGCAGGGCGAGCAGCGCGGCAAGTGACGAGCCAACGTGGAGCGTCATGTAAGCCAGATAGCTCAATTGCAGATCGCGCAACATAAAGACCGCGAAAAAGGGACCTGCTAAATACGTCGCGAAATTCAGGCAACCACTGAAGAGCACGAATTTCAGAAAATTGCTTTCCCGAAAACGTCGCAAGAACATGATAAAAGTGAAATCACTCGCCGGATCTCTTTTTTGTGGAGGCTCATCCATCTGGCTGATGAAATAACCGGACACATAACGCGCCGCGGCAGCCAAAGAAAAGATAATCCAAAAACCCGTGCCGTAAGATATCTCGTGAAATAAGTTCAACAGCAAACCCGATGCGACAATGCTCACGACGGTCACCGCCCCGACGGTCCTGTTGCGCCAGCCGAAGTACCGCCCTCTCCGGCTTGCGGGCACATAGTCGCTCATGAGACTGCCCCAAGCCGGTCCCGCCAAGCCGCCGCACATGGCCGCGCAAATCAAAAGAATCAACAATAGCTCCACTCTAAGAGGTACATCGAGGAGCGGAAGCATAGCGATGCAGAGAATGAACGACGCCTGGGAGAAGACCAGGCGCACCAGCAACTTGAGCCGGCCGCCAACCCAATAGATGATTCTTACGGAAAAGAACTGAGACAACGACGCCAACAGGTTCGGCAAAGCTATAATGAGGCCCACCTGTTGTACGGTGGCGCCCAAAAACAGCGCCACGGGCGTCGCGTAATGATCGGTGACTCCGGCCATTAAAGCGGCAAAGATGCCGTCTTTGAATGACCATCGGAGACTTTCTCGAACGTTGACTTTTCTAGGACTCATCCTGGCGGGAAAACAAAAGCATGAGGTATTCTTGCGCGAATTGCCAGCGCGTTCTGAACCCGCGATCTCCTGTAAGTGCACAGCCGTATTGGCGGAGGGGAATTAGGTAAGTAGTCGGTTGAATGTTTACTTCGGGTGCGAAACCATGTGAAGTTAATCGCGCACACCGTAACTGCCGGTGTTTGGAATGCGCTCTTTTACGGCGCGGCGGTTGTGTCGCTTAGCGATTCCCGATTGGCTCCAAGCCGCTATCGGTGATCGCTTGAGCCGCATCCGGCGAGGCAAGGAATCTGATGACCATGTGAGCCGCAGCCGGATCGCGGGTACTCACGGCGACGCCGCCCGAGAAAACGGAAACTTTTTGCACCTCCGGCGGCAAGGCTGTTACATGATCTATGCCGGAAACCGGGAGTAGCTCGCTGATCTGCTGGAAGCCGATTTCCGCCTCTCCGCGCGCCACCACGGCGCCCACTCGCTCACCACCCTCGATGCGCCGGCTTTTACTGAGTACCTGATCGGCTATTCCCAGTTGCTGAAACAGCTCGCTGGAGACATAGTCGCCGCTTACACTCGCGGAGTAAGCTATCGATTTCGCGTGGAGGAGCGTGCGTCTCAGCGCGTCGACCGTGCTGATGTCCGGCTTAGGAGCTCCTGCCCGCACTGCCATACCGATGGCTGAGCGGGCGAGCGGAGTATAGCTCTCGGCGATGATCAGGCCCTCCTCGATGAATGCTGCAAGTACCGCATCCGCTACAATGACAACATCAACGGGTTCACCGCGTCGGAGCCGATTAGGGATCGAGTTCTCCCCAGTGCCTATGGAGGTTGCGGCGGTTACGAGTTGTTTCTTCGTAAGGAGTTCAAGTCTGGGGATGAGTTGAAGGTAGGCTGCGGTAAAAGCGCCGGAGGTCATGACGTTCAGTTGCACGCCATCTGTTATTGTATTTATCATTATCTTAATCTCTCGTGGTTGCTGATCCTTGCGCTCTGTGTTGCAGCTACACAGCCTTCAAGCCCGACGGATCAGGAGGCCTGGCAATGAGATCGCTTGTTCACGGGTCTATAAAAAGCTCGACGATCGAATTATATTCTTAGCTGGAGGAAACTCGCAACAGATCATTTGTCTAGAACGCGCCGACGTGGCAAATTCTATTTACGTTAAGCGCAGGAGACATATCGATGCCGATGATTGATGCCGACACGCATGTGGACGAGTCCGAAGCCACCTGGAAGAAGTTGGAGGGTACTCCGCTCGCCAAGTACATACCCGTGACCATTGCGATGCCACCCGATGAGGCCAAACGAGCCGGCTATAATCCGACTAACAGCCGTTGTTGGGTCGTGGAAGGGCGGCTGCAGAACCGCGCGATCCGAGATGAAGTGAACCATCCCCCTCGCGTTTTTCGAGAGCTTGAGGATGTACCGGGGCGTCTCGCTCACATGGACAAGATGGGCGTGGGCGTGCAGGTTATCTTCCCGACGTTCTTCATCCGCTACAACACGATGAATGCGGAAGCGGAATGGGCATTGGCGACAACCTACAACCGCTGGATCGCCGAGAAATGTGCGCCTACAAAAGGCCGCCTGCGCTGGGCGGCCGTGTTGCCCCTGCTGCAACCCGACGAAGCGGCTGCGGAGCTGCGATGGGCGAAAGAACACGGCGCCTGCGGCGTTTTCAAGCGCGGTTTCGATCTCGACAGGAAGGTCACCGACCGGCACTTTTTTCCAGTCTACGAGGAAGCCAGCGCGCTGGACTTGCCGCTATGTATTCACACGGGACATCCGCTTCCGGGGCACGAATGGGACAGGGGCTTCCCGATCATGTACTCGTTTACCGAGTTGGTGTCCTCCGGGCTGGCCAAGCAATTCCCGAAGCTTCGTTTTGGTCTCATCGAGTCGGGCGCCTCCTGGATTCCCTACACGATCTCTCAATTGGGAGCGGTAAAGCGCCAAGCGCTGCGAGGCCGACAGACTCGACTGCCCCGCCTGTTTGAACTTGAACCGGAATTGTTCCGTGCCAATCGCGTGTTTGTCACCATCGACCCTATCGACGACATCGAGTCTCTACTGAAGTTCGGAACCGAAGATAACCTGATGATCGGCACCGACTACAGTCACACAGACATCTCTGCCAACCTGAGCGCGCTGGACGAAGTCCGTATGTGGGCCGAGGAGGGGCGAATCAGCAATGCCCAAGCGCGCAAGATTTTGGAAACCAACTCTCAGGCGTTCTATCATTTGTAGTACAAGCGGCTACGCCGAAGCAGAGAGGCAGAATGTCTCGTCCCAAAAGTGCGACGTAAGCGGACCGCCAAAACAACCGTGTGTATCAGCCTCGGACACCGACCGGCTAAGATAACCAAAGACTCTGGCAGGCGGCGTTGACGGCCTGGCACATCGATTGCGCGTGTGCCTGGTCGGGGAAGAAATTTTTTTGTTTCTGCCGACCAGGAATTCGGCTTCGTTTCAACGCAGGATTAGCGGAGGTATTCATGGCCAAGGCAACGAAGGGGCGGAAAGCAAAGTCGGGGACTCCATTGCCCTCAAAGCCGCAAGAAGAACAACGACATCCGGGTGAGTGGGAGGGCGATCTCAATCCGCAGCGCATGCAGGGACAAAATTTTCGGAGTCCACCCGTGCGCAGCGATCCGCACGCGCGCACCGCAGCCGATATCAAGGCGCTCACCGAAAAGCTTACCCAGTTCTCCCGCGATCAGTTGGCGGAAATACCCATTGTGCCGGTAGGAACCAGATTGAAACAGGGGGCGGTGTATTTGGATTTGCGCCATCCAACGCCGGTTCCTTTCACCGCTACCGGCGAAATGATCGCCCAAGAGAGTCATTACTATACGCCCAAAGCGGAACTGCCTTACGAGACCTGGAATCGGCTGGTAGAAGTTCTAAGCCCCAGCAAATTGCACGACGCGCCAGAAAATCAAGCCAAAGACCCTCAGCCGTTCTCGCCCCAGCGCTCCGAACAAGAAGCAGCAATGGAAAAAGGCAAAGGCGACCCCTCCAGCGGTCAAGGGGACGATTCAGAGATCGACGAAGCGATAGCCGACTCCTTTCCGGCGAGCGATCCGCCATCCTGGACCACCGGGCGCGAGAAGAAAAGCGATCCTGGTTAGATTCTGTGTGACGCTTTGCGATCCGAGAAGCCGTTATTCACTCTGGCGGGATGCCGCAAACTCACGTCCCCGCGGACCCTAATAGAATGGAACCATGACTATTCGCTTGACCAGCGAGGCTCGTGATTGTTTGCTGCTCAATACCCAGCCTGGAACTCTGGTGCACGACGTCCTGTCTGGAGCACCGGTTATCACCAGGCCGGGGGACGTGCAGGGCGGGCGCTACGAAATAGACTGTAGCGATGCGGATTGTCAGGAGTTGATGGCAGTTGCAGAGAGGCATTGTCCCGGCGCATTGCGCGAGATTGAAGCGGCCCGCGCCGCTCACAATTAGCCGGGCGACCTTTTTGGCTTGTTTGGCTGCCCGAAAAACCAATCCAGAGCAAACACTGCATGCGGCGTCTCAACCCACTTGTTTGCGGCTGCTCGAGTGATAACGGATTCCGGCAGCCGTATATGGTCGGCCAGTTCGCGCAAGCTCATGGGATGGATGTGATTTAATCCACGCTGTAGTAACTCCCTTTGAAACCTAAAGATCCCCTCGCTGACTCTGAGAATGGTGCTCTGGCGTTGTTCAATAGCTTTGATGAGCCACTTTGCTGCTCGTGCCTTCTCGATGAAGAACGGGTAATCAACCCTCCCTTCTATTCTGATTTTTTGTGCCGCCATGCGATCGTAGAGCGGATTGATGCGGAGCCGCAGCCCCTCGTCGCTCAAAGCGACGACAAACTGTTTTCCGTTTTGATGGATGCGGACGTCCGGCACCAGGGATCGAGCAGTTTTTTTTTCAGATAGCGACTGCTCAGCCGCCGGA
The DNA here is from genome assembly GCA_036258955.1 of Binatia bacterium. Taxonomy (GTDB): domain Bacteria; phylum Desulfobacterota; class Binatia; order UBA9968; family UBA9968; genus DATACQ01. The sequence continues at coordinate 5,495 of DATACQ010000665.1, read as the reverse complement.
GATTCCTCCAACTCTAGGGCTGGGTTCTCCTGCAGCTCGCTGTTAATCAATTTCTCAAGTTCGATGCGGGAGATCTCCAACAGGTAATAAGCATCTTGAAATTTTGGGTTACTCATAGATCGAGAAATTACGCCGATAGGAAAAAAGGTCAAGCACAAAAGGAAAATAGTTGTTCGACGACAAAATAGTTACCGGCATCGGAGCGCCATCGACCGCAACTGAGATGAGTAGGCGAGCCGAATGTCTTTGCAATTAATACGGCCTAACAAATATGGTCCAACGTACAGGCAGTGTATTTTGCTATGACGGCTCTTGGCCAAAATGGGGGCCGGGTTTCCGAGAGGCCGTAATTACGGGCGGATTGGCCGAGGGCCGGAGACGAATGGAATCTCATGAGCGAAGCGGGTGTTGCGCGTCCAACGCGACTCGATCCTCCGGTGAATGACCGCGCCGATCACGTTTTAGGTGATGCCGGCGCAGAGATCACGCTGGTCGAGTACGGCAGTTACAACTGTCCGACCTGCCGCGCCGCTAACGGAGTCATCGCCGATTTGCGCGATCGATTCGGCGCGCGGATGCGTTACGTATTTCGCCACCGCCCGATCACCGACAATGACGTTGCGCGGCGCGCCGCCGAGCTGGCGCAGTATGCCGATGAGAGCACCGGCCAGTACTGGCAGGCGCACGAAGCGCTCATGCGGCGCGGTCCGGCGCTTAGGCGTGAGGATCTCGACGATATCGCAGCGGAACTCCGGCTGCCACCGCTTAATGGCACCCATCAGGAGGAGTGGCGTCGCGCGCAGGCGAAAGTGCAGGAAGATATCAGTAGCGCCTGGCGCAGCGGTGCGCGGGTCTCGCCTACGTTCTTCATCAACAATCGCCGCTACGAGGGGCCGTGGGACGAGAGCGCCCTCACTGAAGCGATGCTCGGATCATTGGGTCACCGGGTGCAGACGGCGGCACTGGACTTCGCGCGCTGGGCGCCTTCGAGCGGATTACTGTTGCTGACCATGATCGTACTGGCGCTGTTCTTGAGCAACTCGCCCGCCGGTCCAGCGTTCGAAAGCTTTTGGGAAACCCGGGTTGGATGGAACGTCGGGCAAGCCGGATTTCAGTTGCCGATGCGTGATTGGCTCAACGATGGCCTGCTCGCGGTTTTTTTTCTGGTGGTCGGCCTGGAGATCAAGCGCGAGTTGACGGTCGGGCGGTTGTCCACCGCGCGAATCGCTGCTCTGCCTTTTGCCGCCGCCGCCGGTGGCATGCTCGTTCCCGCATCTCTATACCTTTTGGTGGCGCCGTCCGGCCCTCTCGCCAGTGGGTGGGCTATCCCGACAACTACCGATACTGCTTTCGCGATCGCCGTCATCGCGCTGCTGGGCCAACGCGTACCCGTGGAGTTGCGGATCTTCCTAACCGCGGCCGTGGTCGTCGACGATCTCGTCGCGATCGCGATTATCGCGGTTTTCTATTCGGGCGGCATTGACGTGCAATATACGCTCGCGGCGGTGGCCACAACTTCTGTGATGGTTCTTCTTAATCGCGGCGGCATCTATGCGGCCTTACCGTACGGTTTCCTGGGAATGGTTCTCTGGGGCTGTCTCCACGGCGCGGGTCTGCATGCAACGCTGGCGGGCGTCATTGTTGCCGCGGTGACCCCAACCCGACCGCCCGGAAACCTAAAGGCCTTAATGGCTCAGGCCGAAACTGTCATTGTTCATGAGCTGCGGCGAGCGGACGAGCGGGTCCTGCGACACGGACCTTCCGAACCCGCGTTGCGCGCGCTGGATGCAATTCACGACCGGATCGAATCTCCGGCTTCCAAGCTGCTCCGCTCCGTAGAACCGTGGTCGAGTTATTTTGTACTGCCGCTCTTTGCTCTTGCCAACTCGGGCCTGGCCTGGTCCGCTAGTGTCCTCCAGGGGCACGAAAAGCTGATGCTGGCGATCGTGCTCGGCCTCGTGGTAGGCAAGCCGGTGGGCATGGCACTCGGCGCTGCGCTCGCGGTCCGGTCAGGCATCGCGGTCAAGCCAGAGGAGTATACATGGCAGCAGATGATTGGCGCGGGAGCGCTCGCCGGCATTGGATTTACGATGTCGCTCTACATCGCGCATAAAGCCTTTCCTGATGATGCAGACTTTGCAGCCGCGAAGATCGGAATTTTCCTTGCTTCAGTCCTCGCTGGTGCACTTGGAACCGTGCTGCTTTGGTTGGCAGCGGGTCCTGCTAAACGTTCGGCGGCCGACAATGCTGGTCAAGAAACGCTCAGCAAACGATCTTAAAAGGATGCTCAGAGCAGTGGAGAGAAAATCCGCGCAACCGAATCCCTGAAGCGCACGGCAGGTTTACGTTTCTGATATTCTCTGGCATCGAACTCGCTGCAGTAAACGAGGTCGGCTTCGAAGTCTTGCTCCAGTTCCCTGGCGAGCTGCTTGCTGTAAAGCACCGCATTCAGCTCGTAATTGATGCTGAAGCTGCGGATATCGATATTAGCCGAGCCGACCGAGCAAATTTCCGAGTCGATGCTGATGGTCTTGGCGTGCAGATAGCCCTTTTCGTAAAGGAACACGCGCACGCCGGCGTCCACTACCTCCGCCATAAACGTGTTTCCCGCCCAAGCGGGAACCCGGTTGCCCGAGGGGCGGGCGCTCAGCATCACCTTGACGTCCACACCGGAGAGGGCCGCGGACATCAGCGCTTCGGCGATGGTTGCGTCGGGAATAAAATAGGGCGACTGCAAGAAGATGTGCCGCTGCGCTGTCACGATCATGAAGAAGTAGAGCTGTCGGATCGCCGCCCATTGCGAGTCCGGTCCCGAGGTCAGGATTTGCACCGGCACGTGGTCGCGCGTCGACTCCGTCGCCCCGGTCGGAAAATATTGCGGGAAGAACAGGTTTTCCCGCACGGCATTATACCAATCGACCATAAACACCGCTTGCAAGATCGCGGCGCCTTCACCGACGATGCGCAACTGCGTGTCGCGCCACGAATCGAAGCCTTCCCCGCCGTCAAGATGCTCCTTGCCGATGTTCATGCCGCCAGTATAGCCGATCGCACCGTCGATGACGGTGATCTTGCGGTGGTTGCGGTAACTAATCGTATGCAGCCGGTAAAGAGGAGAGGTGACGGCCATTTTTATTCCCGCCGCTCGCATGTCGTTCACATAGGCGCGGCCCACATGAGCTTGGGAGCCAATCGGGTCATACAGCAAACGGACTTCGATCCCCGCCTTTGCCTTCGCAGTTAGAATTTCCTTCAAAGTTTCGGTGAACGGGTCGGCAGCCCAGATGAAGTACTGAAGGTGAATCGAGTGCCGTGCTGCTTTCATGTCCTCCATCATGCGCGGGTAAAACTCCGCGGCGTTTTGCTGAATCTCCACATGGTTGCGCGTGGTAAGCGCGGACACGGAGTTGCGCCGCACGAGTTTCATAAGCTTACGGTGGCTGGCACTCTCGCCTTCGACTCGGGCCATCTCGGCGTCCTGGCGGGAGAATAAAGGTGCGAGGAGGGGAAGGGCGTTTGCCTCCAGATCCTGCCTCAGCAGCCTGGCCTGTTTGCTGAACGCTTTGCGGTCTCTGCCAAAAAAGATATAGATCAGTCCGCCGATTACCGGAGCTAATACGAAGACGAGTATCCAGGCCAACGTTGCTTGAGGTCGCCGGTTCTCTGTAATGAGGAATACGGTCATCACGAGCGCATAGAGAGCGAGCGTAAGGGTCAGGATCGTGCCGATGTGATACACGAGGTTAAAGCTATAACTATCAACATCCTGATCAAGGCGCGTTCTACAGTTATGTTAATCTCGAATTCCGCAGTTGAACCTAGCTATCGCGAGAGCGAGGGGTGAGCCTGAAGGTGCGAAGACACCCAAGCATGCAGCTTAAAAGTCATTTTCGCCTTCTCGCTGCCGCTGGTTTAAAAAGCTTTGGCAGGGCACAAGTACCGCTGATCGACGTCCGGTCAGAGGCAGAATCGGTTGGCTTCGCTACGAAAGGTTTGCTCCTCGCCTTCGCATCAAGACCACCGCGGAATCGGGTCAATTTAATCGGACGCGCAGGAAAATCTTGTTCGCCGCAGGTAAAAAATCAACTTGTTGTAAGAGGGTCCAGGTGTTACTCGTCAACTATTGCGGTGATCATGTATCTTTCCAGCTTGCAGCCAGTGCCAAGCGAGGAGGTGAATATGAGCTTTGCGGGGCAGCAGACTCGAGGCAATAAGCCGTCGGCTCCGGTTGGGCGCAACCAGCCTCCCAAGAGCGGCTCTGGAGTGCCGAAGGGTACGGGACAATGGACCATGCCGCCGGGCCGAACCTGGCTGTGGTTCGTAGGCATTTTGCTCGCGAATTATCTGCTGGTAAGGCTGCTCTTGCCGAGCCCGGAGGCGCCGCTTACGGTTCCGTATACTCTTTTCAAGGAGGAAGTTAGAAAGGGCAACGTCGATGCGATTTACAGCCGCGGCGAGGTTATAACAGGCCGCTTCGAGAAGCCGGTCACGTACCCGCCGGCGGATAAAAAGAAGGAAGGCACGGACGCCAAGCAACAAAGAGGGGCCGAGCCGGCTGGCGCGCCGCAAGCTGCGCCGAGAAGCGCGAATAACTTCACCACCACACTGCCAGCGTTCGTAGATCCAGGGCTGGAAGCCTTCTTGATTGAAAACGGCGTGGAGATCAGCGCGCAGCCGATCGAGGAAGGAGGGAGCCCCTGGGCGACGTTCCTCTTCGGATTCGGCCCCGCTCTGCTCTTGATATTGTTTTACGTATGGCTCTTCCGGCGCGCGGCGCAGCAGGGCGGTGGCATGGGTGGGCTGATGGGCATCGGTCGGAGCAAGGCGCGCCGCTATGACCAGGAGAAGGATTTGAAGGTCACCTTCGACGATGTCGCGGGCATCGACGAAGCAGAGAATGAATTGGTCGAGATCGTGGACTTCTTGAGGGACCCGAAAAAGTACACGCGGCTCGGCGGCACCGCGCCGAAGGGCGTGCTGCTGGTAGGCGCGCCCGGTACAGGGAAAACCCTGCTCGCTAAGGCAGTCGCGGGCGAGGCCGGAGTGCCGTTCTTTTCAATGAGCGCCGCGGAGTTTGTAGAGATGATTGTGGGCGTCGGCGCAGCGCGGGTTCGTGACCTCTTTAAGCAAGCGCGCGAGAACGCGCCGGCGATTGTTTTTATCGACGAGCTTGATGCCATCGGCCGGGCGCGCGGGCAGGTAGCGATCGGTGGATCGAGCGAACAGGAACAAACATTAAATCAGATCCTGACCGAAATGGACGGCTTTTCGAGCCGCGAGGGCATCATTGTTTTGGCGGCAACTAACCAGCCGGACGTACTGGACAAAGCGCTTTTGCGTCCCGGCCGCTTTGATCGTCGGGTCATGGTTAACCTTCCGGACAAGAATGGCCGCGAAGCGATTCTCAAGGTCCACACGCGGACCGTGCCGCTTGCGAAGGATGCGAGCTTAGAAGACCTTGCTGCCGTGACTCCCGGGCTGTCGGGTGCCGATTT
>DATACQ010000664.1:0-8635 GCA_036258955.1 Binatia bacterium | reverse complement strand
AATCGACGGAGGCGGTGGTCCAGGACTGCGCACCGTCGAAGAAGTCCAGGTCGCGATGCGCGCTTTCAACGATGAAGAGATTGCCGGCTATCTGGCTTGCGGCGAGTCGTTGGATAAAGCGGGCGCTTATTCGATTCAGGGAGAGGGAAGCCAATTGATCAACTCTATTCGAGGTGACTATCTAGCCGCCGTCGGCATGCCGCTCAGGCCCATCGCGCTCTATCTCCGGCAACGCGGCTTTGTTTTCCCGCTGGACATCGAAAAGCTCTACGCCGAAAAATCATTTCTGAATTGGCGCGATTTCTAAGGGGCGCGGCCGAGCTGAAGAGAGGAGAAGGCGTTCACCAGACAATGCACTGCGACAGAGCCGGAATTAAGCCCGGATCCCGCAGTTGAACCTAGCTACGGCGAGAACGAGGGGCGAGCCTGAAGTAGCGAAGACACCTAAGCATGCAGCTTCAACTCATTTTCGCCCTTTTTCGCTGCCGATGTTTTAAAACTTTTTTGGCAGGGCACAAGCACCGCTGATCGACGTCGGTCAGAGGCAGTCTATTGGCTTCGCTACGAAACGTTTGCTCCTCGGCTCCGGATCAAGGCCAAGTGGGGAATCCGGGTCAAAGAGGACACACTTGCAACCACGAAGTCATTCATGCGGCCAGCCTCCGGAGCATAACAAGCAGGATTCTTCAGGCGAACGCTCCGGAGCCGCCGAATCCCGGTTCTTGACGGCTGGTTTCCCTTTGCGCTAAGGATCGGAAAACATGGCTACGCCTGAGCGAGCGCAAGAAATACTGATCGGGCTTAAAGAAGCCGGAATCAATTTGGTCGCGAGTGTTCCTGATATCAATCTGTTGCACCTGCTTAACGCACTTTACGCCGACCCAGATATCATTCATGTCCCGGTGGGCCGCGAAGAAGAGGGGATCGGCGTGTGCACAGGGGCATACACGGGTGGCAAGCGCGTCGCCATGCTCATGCAGAATGGCGGTTTGATGAACAGTTGCAATGGCTTGACGACGACGGCGCTCCAGTTCGGCATTCCGATCCTGCTCCTCGTGTACTATGCGGGGGATATGGGCGACAATGCCTTTCACATGCTTGGACTCGTCACCGAGCCGGTGCTCGACGGTCTCGGTATCAAATACACGATCATGCGCGATCCGGCGAAAGTTAAAGAGCAGATCGCGGCGGCGCTGACAGCAGCTGAAGCGTCGAAGCGGCCTGTCGCGCTGTTGCTTACGCGAGCCGTCTTGTGAGAGGTCGAGCATGAAACGCTTCGAATGCCTGCAGGCCATCAAACCGTTGATCAAGGATGAATTGTTCGTCACCTCAGCGGGCGGCGCCACGAGCGAATGGTGCGCCGTACACAAGAGCGATAGTAATCTTCAGGTCAAGACGTTAGGCCTGTGTTCGTCGATCGGCTTCGGGCTTGCGTTGGCGGTGCCGCACCGCAAGATTTTTGTCTTCGACGGCGACGGCGCGTTGTGGATGAATTTTGGCTCGCTCGCGACCATTGGCCTGCATCAGCCCAAAAACTTGATCCACCTCTGTTGGGATAACCGAGAGTATGAATCTTCAGGCGGCGAGCCGACCGTTTCCAGAGCGGGGCGCATCCATTTCGCCGATGCCGCACGCGCCGTAGGGATTCAAAGCGCACGGGGTGTAGAAACCGTGCAAGACCTGGTCGAGGCTGTGCGGTTTGCGCTAGCGCAGGCGGGGCCGCATTTCATCTGGGCCCGCATCGAGGCGGGCAGAGCGGAGGTGCCTCCGCTTACGGTGGACGAACTGGAAAACAAGTACCGCTTTATTCGCTACATTGAGAAGACCGAAGGAATCGAAATTCTGCGCATGCCATTGCCCGCGAGCTACGCGCGGAGCGCCGGCAAATGATAATTTCGCGGTGAGGCGCGATCAAAGGCGGCTCGACGTCTCATCGACTAACCTGCGGCGCTTTCAGATTGAATGGGAGAACGCCAAGGCAGGCGACCTTACACCGGCCCTGGCGTACCGAATGGCAACTGAAGAAAAAGACTACTTTACGTGTTTACTGACGAGCTTGGTCATTTCGAACATGCTGACCGTCTTCTTTCCACCGAAAACCGCCTTCAGCTTGTCATCGGCGTTGATATTGACTTTTTTCTTCTTGTCCTGAAGGCCGTTCTTTTTGATGTAGGCCCAAAGTTTTTTCGTCAACTCTGTCCGCGGAAGCGGCTTGTTCCCCACCACATCACTGAGCGCCGCGTCGGGCTGAACCGGCTTCATAAACGCCGCATTGGGTTTGCGTTTCTTTGCCTTTTTCTTTGCTGCTGCCATTACTCCTCCTTAAAGAGTAAGAATTTTGTAGTCCGTTTATAGCAGAGGCGAGCGATATTTGCCACTGTTTTTTTGAAGTCTCCCTCTGAGACGCTGGGTTTCTTCTCGGTTGATGACGGGTTCACCGGCGCTCCAGAGAACGGCGACGCCGTACTCGGTAAGAGCCCGGTCCGCTGAAACGTATCCCTGCCGCACGTCTTCAAGCACCATTTCCACCGGCCGCTCGAAAGGATCGCCAAGCCCACCACCGCCCGGACGTTCTAGGCGCAGAAGGTCGTTTTTACTTAGCCGGTAATCGCCGAAGCGCGATGGCAGGCGTCGTTCGTCTTGGCTCTCTGGATTGATGACGCAGGCGCCTTTTCCACCGTCACCGCCGTGAGCCGTGCCCCACGGCGCGATCTGGTGCTTGTCCGTCCGCATCGAAAAACGCACCTCGTCGGCGAGTATGCGGTAATCCCGCGCAAAGCCCAGACCGCCGCGCCACTTGCCCGCGCCCCCGGAGTCAGTGATCATCTCAAAGCGCTCTACTCTCGTGGGAAATTCCGATTCGATGATTTCAATGGGTGCGGTCTTGCAGTTGCTCAGATGGAATGCTGTTGCCGAAACACCGTCTTTGCCGGATCTCGCCCCGGTGCCGCCGCTGAAGATTTCATAGTGGACGTAGGCGCGATTGCTTTCCAGGTCGCGCCCGCCGAGCACGAGGGCTGCGCTGCCAGAACCGCCGGCAATGCATCTCTCCGGCACGAAGTGAGCTAGGGCGCGCAGCACGGCTTCCGCCACGGCCAGAGCCGTCGGCATGTAAGTATTCACCGCGGCGGGAAAGCGCGGATCGACGACGCTGCCGCCGCGAAAATGGGTTTCGATCACCCGCGCCAGCCCATCATTGATGGGCAGAAAACGATCGACTAGAGATACCAAACAGTAGGCGCAGGCCGCGCGCACGAGCGGCGGCCGGATATTGGCGGGCCCGAGGGTTTGGTCGCTGCTGCCACTAAAATCGAAAAGAATTTGTTCACCGCTTTTTTGGATATTCACGTGGACGCGAATGGGCCGTGTCAGATCGATCCCATCATGATCGACGTAGCTCTCTGCTTCGGCGGCGCCGTCAGGCCAGGCAGAAAGAGTTCGGCGCACGCGGGCTTCGGTATAGGACGACAACAGTTCCGTGGATTCAAGAACGGTTTCCATGCCATAGCGCGCCAGCAGTTCGAGCATGCGCCGTTCTCCCAACCGCGCCGCCCCTACCTGACCGCGCAGGTCACCTAGAACCAAAGCCGGCGTGCGACTGTTAGCCGAAATGAGCGCTTCGATTTCTTTCACGGGTTGCCAGCGCGCCATGAATCTCACCGGCGGTAGATGCAGGCCCTCCTGATAAATCTCTCGAGCGTTGCCGGAGCCGCTGCCGGGTACGGTGCCACCAATGTCGCTCTTATGTGCCATGTTGGCGGCAAAGCCGACCCATACGCCATCGAAGAAAATGGGCGTCAGCACGGCCATATCCGGAGCATGCGGGCTGCCGCCGAGATACGGATGGTTGGTGATGAAGGCGTCACCTGGGTGGATCTCATCCAGGAAGAAGTTTTTTAGGATCGAGGCGGCGCAAGCGGGAAAGGCGCCCATGTGCAAGGGCAAGACCACGTGCTGGGCCACGACCTCGCCGCGGGTATTGAGGAGCGCGCAACTAGCGTCCTGTGACTCACGAATGATCGTCGAGTAACCGGTGCGAAACAGTGAGTTCTGCATCTCCTGGACGATGCCGGCGAGGCGCGCCTGAATCACCTGCAGCGTGATTGGATCGATGCTCATGGGTAGGCGAGAGGCGGAAGGCGCGAGGCATGAGGTTCGGAAATCACAGCGGCATTGAATTCTGAGGACCTAAACACGAGGTAGCGCGCCAATGTTGCGCTAGACTTTTCTATCCTACTGACGCCTCTAATGCTCACGCCTGAGCGCGCAGCGCGCGCGTCTCTCCTTCGTTCACAACGAAGTCGACATCCGCCGGCTCGATAGCGACTCGGTAGATGTCTCGCGCTTTCTCAAGGGTTACGTAGCCGTTACGCACGTCGTTGAGCACCCTTTGCGGGTCCCGTTCGACAGGGTTGCCGAGCCCACCCCCTCCGGGCGTATCGAGGCTGAAAACCTCACCCGGGTGCAGGATATGGTCGGAGTAGCGTGACGGTATCACTCGCGCGTTTTCCGTACCCGGATTGAGGATGCACAGCCCCGGCTTGCCATTGCCCCCGCCATCTATGCCTTTTGGCGCCACGGTGTGTTTGGTGGAGCGCAAGGAAAAACGCGCATCATTGTCGAGCACTTCGTACTCGCGGACGAATCCCAAACCACCGCGGAATTTACCCGGGCCGCCGGAGTCCGGAATGAGCTCGAACCTTCGCACTCGTGTCGCGAATTCCGCCTCGATGATTTCGATGGGCGCAATCTTGGCGTTGGACTGGTTGACGTTGGTTCCCGATACGCCGTCTTTGCCGCTACGGCCGCCCGAGCCGCCGCCAAAGATTTCGTATTGCACATAGCCTTTGCCGGTCTTGTTGCTGTGCCCGCCGATGATGATCGACCGACTGCTGCAGCCGTCGCCGACTTTTTTATGCGGCGTGATCTGGCTTGAAGCTTCGAGCAACGATTCCACCAGAGCGTGCACCGTCGGATTATAGGTGTTGACGGGCGCCGGAAAGCGCGGATTCACCACGCTGCCCTCGCGGACTTTGATGTCGATACACCTCGCCAAACCGTAGTTGATCGCGAGCGCGGGGTCGACGAGGCAAGTGAGGAGATAGCAACAAGCCGCCCGCACAATCGTTGGGCGGATATTTGCCGGCCCTTTGGTTTGAGCGGCGCAGCCGGTAAAATCGAAAAGCAGAGCGTCGCCTCTTTTCTCAATACGGACGTGGAGGCGCACAGGTTTGTCGAGCTCGATGCCGTCGCTGTCGACGAAACGCTCGCCTTCTCCAATACCGTCGGGCCAGGAGGCGATCTCGGCGCGTACTTTCGCCTCGGTCAGGTCAAACAATTGCTCGAAAGATTCCAGAATCGTGGCCTTGCCGTACCGGTTCATCATTTCCTGAAAGCGCTTCTCGCCAAGCCGAGCGGCTCCGACCTGCCCGCGCAGGTCGCCCACCACCAGCTCCGGCGTGCGACTATTGGCGCTTAGGACCGCTTCGAGATCCCTGCTGGTTTGATAGGCGTGCACGTACTTCACTGGCGGGAGGTGAAGCCCTTCCTGATAAATTTCGCGCGCCTGGCTCCAGCAACTCCCCGGCACCGGTCCGCCGATATCGCTTTTGTGCGCCAGGTTCGCGGCGAACCCCACCCACTCGCCTTGGTAGAAAATCGGTGTCAGTACTGCCATATCAGGGGCATGGGGGCTGCCGCCGAGATAGGGATGGTTGGTGATGAACGCATCGCCTTCACGCACTTCGTCGCCCGAATAACTCTTCAACACCCCCGCGGCGCACGCCGGGAATGCTCCCATATGGAGCGGTAACACCACATGTTGCGCGACGACTTCGCCATTTCTGTTGAGAATTGCGCAGCTGGCGTCCTGGGACTCTCGAATGATCGTGGAGTAGCCTGTGCGAAACAACGAGTTCTGCATCTCCTGGACAATGCCAGCGAGGCGCGCTTGAATCACTTGCAAGGTGACGGGTTCTATCCTCATAAGATTAGAGTCGTGAGGCGGAAGGCGCGAGCCGTGAGTGCGGAAGGCAAGCGAAGAAGCCTCTACTAGATCGCGCCAATTGCCTCACGGCTCCCGCCTGCCTTTGCCGGTTCACGCCTTTCTCTCCCGAATAATGATATTACCATATTCGTCCACCGTCGCTTCCTGCTCCGGGTGAATTACCGTCGTTGTGTCGAGCTGCTCAATAATAGCGGGCCCGGAGATTTTATGGCTGGGCTCAAATAGTTCGCGATTGTAGATCCGCGTGCCGAGCGCGCCGTGCTCCTTGCCAAAGAAAACCAGACGCTCGCCGGTTGTGGCTTCCTCTAACTTGCGGCCGGTAACTTTCCCTGGCGAGAGCTTCGCCTGCGGCACCAGACCGAGCGAGATTAGCCTGAGACTCACGAGCTCCACAGGCTCTGATTCCGCTTTGTGGCCGGAATTCTGCTCATGCAACGTATCGAAACGTTGCCGCATGACTTCGAGATCTTCCTTTTTGAGCGGCGGCATCATGCACGGCACCGTGAGTTCGTAGCCTTGTCCTGCATAGCGCAGATCGAGATACGGTTCGAGTCTGATCTCGGCGTCTGAAAAGCCTTCGCCGCTGAGATCCTTCCTTGCCCGGTCGATCAGCTCTTGGAAGATCTGATTGACTCCGCCGAGGTCGAGGTCGTCCAAGCCGGCGAGTTTTGACCTCACGTAATCGTGTTTCACGTCCGACATTAGCAAGCCGAGGGCGGAATGAACTCCGGGCGTAAGCGGAATCAACACCGATGGGATGCCCAGATCGAGCGCCATTCTGCCGGCGTGCATCGGACCGCCGCCGCCAAACGCGACCAGTGTAAAGTCACGGATGTCGTAGCCGCGCGCGGAAGAGACGGCCTTGATCGCTTCTTCCATTTTTGCATTGATTATCTTCAGGACGCCATCGGCGGCTTCGAATAGATCCAACTTAAGCGGCTCAGCAATTTTCTCCTTCAGCAGCTTTTCGGCCTTGGAACGATTAAGTTTCATTCGGCCGCCGAGGAAATTATCGGGAGCCAGTACGTTACAGATGATGTTGGCATCAGTAACGGTAATCTGTTCGCCACCACGGTCATAGCAGACGGGACCTGGGTCAGCGCCCGCGCTGTCGGGCCCGACTTGCAGCCCGCCTACGGCATCGATGCGCGCGATCGTGCCGCCACCGGCGCTGACAGTGTGAATGTCGAGCATGGGAAGCGCGATGGGGCGCAAGTTGATCTTGCCCTGAGTGGTGATCACCGGAGTGCCTTGATGTATCAGGGCAACATCGCAGCTCGTGCCGCCCATATCAAAAGTGATGATGTTATTGATGCCTACTCTTTCACAGGTGCCCATTGAGGCGATCACGCCGCCGGCGGGTCCGGACAGCACGGTCGCAACCGGTTTCTCAGCGGATCCTTTGAAGGTCGAGACGCCGCCGTTGGATTGCATGATGTAGAGCTTGGGCGTAGTGACACCCATGTCACGCATGCGTTTCTCGAGCCGATCCAAATAGCCGGCCATCACGGGCTGAATATAGGCGTTAATGACGGTTGTGCTGAGCCGATAAAATTCGCGAATCTGCGGGAGCACCTCGCAGGAGAGCGAGAGGCGCGCTTCGGGAAACTCCTCGGCGAACAGCTCTTTGATCTTCAGTTCGTGAGCGGGGTTTAGAAACGAAAAGAGGAAACAAACGGCAATCGATTCGACCTCTTTTTTTTTCAGGCGTCTGATCGCCTCGCGAGAAGCGTGCAGGTCTAAGGTTTTCAACACGCTGCCGCAGAAGTCGACGCGCTCGGGAATTTCTTCGGTGTAATAAGGCGGCGCGAGTAATCTCGGCTTTTCAAAGAATAGATCATACGTCGCCGGGCCATAGCCTCGGGTCTGCTCCATCACTTCGTAGATCCCGCGAAAGCCTTGGGTAACTAACAAGCCCGTTTTGGCTCCCTTTTCTTCGAGCAGCGCATTGGTTCCGACAGTGGTGCCATGAGAAAAAAAAGAAATGTCAGCGGCCGAAGCTCCCTGTTGGATTAACTCTTTGACCCCGTTCAAGACCGCTTGAAACGGTTCCTTCGGCGTGGAGGGAACCTTAGTGATGGAGATCGATCCGGTATCTTCATTGAAGAAAACGAAATCGGAAAACGTTCCGCCTGTATCGACGGTAACTCGGTATTTCGACATAGATTCTTGCCCTAGCATTATTCTTCCGGTGCTTCAATCAGTGTTCGTTGGGCGCGCAATTTCGCGCGCGACGCGTGGCTCGCGCGAGAAATCAAGTTCTCGGCCGGCCTGATTTTTCGGCGCCGATGTGCGTGCCCAATCGCCGCAGTATCTTTCCCGTGGACGGCGGCCAATTGCGGCTAGAAAAAACTGTAGAGCGCAATGAGCTCCAGCAGGAACTTGGGGCTCTTGTAGTCGCCGCTTGAGCTTCTTACCTACCGGCCCGCCGGCAGCGCTGAACGCGAAGCATCACTGACAAGATCTTGACAGCCCATGAGGCCCTCGGCGGAAAATCTGACGAATTCAATGCTGCACTTGGTGGCACAGCTATTGCCTCTGTTGGCGCACGGGTTTTCTATGCCCGATCTTGGAGGATCGATGAAACCGCGAGTATTGGTGGTTGAGGACAATGATGATTGGCGAGCG
>DATACQ010000663.1:0-11232 GCA_036258955.1 Binatia bacterium | reverse complement strand
TGTCAAAGGGTCGGACTTACGGCCGAGGGTGTGCGTGTTCCGCAGCAACAAGCATATCTATGCTCAGGTGATCTCCGACGAGAGAGGCGCCACGTTGGTGTCCGCATCGAGTCTGGCCGCCGCTAAAACTGATGCGGCGACAGAAGGCAAAGGCATCGCAGCCGCGAAACGGGTCGGTTTGGCGCTCGCGCAGAAATGCAAAGAGAAAAATATTACTCAGGTGGTTTTCGACCGTAATGGGTTTCTGTTCCATGGCCAAGTCAAAGCGCTGGCTGATGGCGCCCGTGAAGGTGGATTACAGTTTTAAAGGCGAGGTAGCATTGGAACGGATTGATCCCCAGGGGCTAGAGCTTAAGGAAAAAGTTGTACACATTAGCCGGGTGGCCAAAGTCGTAAAAGGCGGCCGGCGGTTCAGCTTCAGCGCTTTGATCGTGGTGGGCGACAATCGCTCGGTGGTTGGTTACGGACTCGGCAAGGCCAACGAAGTCCCTGAGGCGATTCGCAAGGGCTTGGAGCAGGCAAAGAAAAATCTTATTCGCGTGCCGGTGCAGGACGGCACTATTCCTTTCGAAGTGATAGGCCGATTTGGCGCCGGCTATGTCATCCTAAAGCCGGCCTCTAATGGTACCGGAGTGATTGCGGGTGGCGGCGTGCGTGCGGTCGTCGAGGCGGTCGGGATCCAAAACGTCCTGACTAAGTGCATCGGCTCCAACAATCCGCATAATATGGTCAAGGCGACCATCGAGGCGCTACGTGACCTGCGCGCTCCGCAGGACATCGCCGAACGCAGGGGCAAAGCATTGGCGGAGATTCGGTTATCATGAAACTTTCAGATCTAAGACCAGCTCCCGGTTCAACAAAGAAACCTAAACGGGTCGGTCGCGGCGATGGTTCGGGGCATGGCAAAACCTCGTGCCGCGGGCACAAAGGCCAGGGCGCGCGCTCCGGCGCGGGCACTCGTCCCGGTTTCGAAGGCGGACAGATGCCTTTGCAACGGCGCCTGCCCAAGCGTGGCTTTCACAATCCTTTCCGGGTCCAGATGGCTGTGACTAACGTTGGGCAACTGGAAGATTTTCCAGCGGGCACCGAAGTGACCCCGGAACTTTTGGCCGAACACGGCTTCATAAGTGGCAAACACGCGCGGCTCAAAATTCTCGGCGACGGCGCATTGTCCAAGTCGTTAACGGTAAAGGCTCATGGATTTTCCGCCCAGGCCAAAGAAAGAATAGAAGCGTGTGGCGGTAAAGTGGAGTTGATCAAGGCTCATGCTTAGCGGCTTTCAAAACGTCTCGAGAATTCCCGAGCTGAGACGCCGGGTGCTTTTTACCCTCGGCATGCTGGCGGTTTACCGGCTTGGGGTTCACGTGCCGACCCCTGGCATAGACCGCCAGGCGATGGCGGCGTTCTTCGAGCAGCAGCGAGGCAATTTGCTCGGCTTCCTCAATCTTTTTTCGGGCGGCGCCTTGGAACAGTTTTCGGTTTTTTCCCTGGGCATCATGCCTTACATCAGCGCCTCGATTATCTTGCAATTGCTCACAGTGGTCTTTCCCTATCTCGAACGCCTCTCGAAAGAAGGCGAGGCGGGGCGGCGTAAGATCACCCAGTACACGCGTTACGGTACGATCGTGTTATCGATCATACAGGGACTTATGATCAGCATCGGGCTGGAAGGGACTCGAGGACCCGGCGGGTTTGGCCTGGTTTTAACGCCAGGCTGGTATTTCCGCATCATGACCGTGATTACGCTCACCTCGGGAACGGCTTTCATCATGTGGTTGGGTGAGCAAATCACCGAGAGGGGAATCGGCAACGGCATATCACTGATCATTTTCGCGGGAATCGTGGCGGGCCTCCCATCCGCGGTATCCACGACTTTCACATTCGTCCGCGAAGGCGAGATGGGCGCGCTGGTGGCACTGTTGCTGCTCGTTATTGCGGTGATCCTTGTGGGGGCGATTATCTTTGTCGAGCGCGGCCAGAGGCGCATCCCTGTGCAATATGCCAAGCGCGTCGTGGGACGAAAAATGTATAGCGGCATGAGCTCGCACCTGCCGCTGAAAGTGAACACCGCCAATGTCATTCCGCCCATTTTCGCTTCGTCTTTGTTGATTTTTCCGGCCACGGCCGCGCAGTTTGCCAATTACCCCTTCGTGCAGACGATTGCCGGCTATCTGGCGCCGGGCCAGTGGCTTCACGATCTCGCGTTCGCGGTGTTGATCATATTTTTTGCCTTCTTTTACACTGCGATAGTTTTCAATCCTTCCGACGTTGCCGAGAATATGAAGAAGGCCGGTGGCTATATTCCGGGTATCCGGCCCGGACCGAAAACGGCGGAATATATCGAAAGAGTGCTTTCGCGCATAACTTTGAGCGGCGCGATTTACTTGTGTATCGTTTGTTTGTTGCCGACGATGCTGATCGCCCAGTTCAATGTGCCTTTTTACCTGGGCGGCACGGCGCTGTTGATCGTAGTGGGAGTCGCTCTCGATACGGTCGCGCAGATCGAAACTCATCTGATTACCCGTAGCTACGAAGGGTTTATGAAGCGCGGCCGGTTGCGCGGGAGAAGGGGTTAGCGTTTGGCCGGAATTCGCGTTGTCCTATTGGGTCCGCCGGGAGCGGGAAAAGGAACTCAGGCGAAATTGCTTCAGGAAATCTTCCGCGGCTGTCAGATCTCGACCGGCGATATTCTGCGTAAGGCGGTCGCGGAAAAGACCCCTCTGGGAAAAGAAGCGGCCTCCTATATTGATCGCGGCGCGCTGGTGCCAGACGAGGTGATACTCAATCTGGTGGCGCAAAGGATACAACAAGCGGACTGCGCCGACGGCTTTATATTGGATGGCTTTCCGCGTACTGTCGCCCAAGCCGATGGCCTACAGAGGATCCTTGAATCCTTGGGGCAACGCTTGGATGGTGTGTTGTCCGTGCAGGTTCCGCCAGCGATCATCGTTGACCGGCTGTCCGGCAGGCGTACCTGCAAGGATTGCGGCGCGATGTACCACGTGACGTTTAGTCCGTCAAAAAAGAGCGGAGTGTGCGACCATTGCAGCGGCGCCTTGTACCAGCGCAATGACGACATCCCTGAGACTATCGGGACGCGCCTGAAGGTCTATGAAAATCAAACCGCTCCGCTGGTGAACTACTACCGCGAGCAAGGGCTGCTGCGGGAAATCGATGGCGTCGGCAGCGTCGAGGAGATCCACAAACGGGCGGTTGGAGCGCTCGGAGACCGAGTGCCGTGATCGCGCTGAAATCGGCTCGAGAGATCGAGATCATGAGGCGCGCCAATATCATCGTCGCCGAGGTCCTGCAGGAGCTTAAGCGCAGGGTTGCTCCGGGCGTAACGACCCTAGAGCTGGATGCGATAGCGGAGGACATGACCCTCCAGAAAGACGCGATCCCGGCGTTCAAGGGCTATAACGTTGCGGGCCGGGTCTATCCTCGCTGTCTCTGTGCATCGGTCAATGAAGAAATCGTTCACGGCATTCCGAGCAACCGGGAGCTCCGTGAGGGAGATATCATCGGCCTCGACTACGGAGTTATCTATCAGGGATTTTACGGCGACTCTGCCGTTACGGTCGGCGTTGGCAAGGTGAGCGAGGAAGCGTTGCGTCTCATGCAGGTGACCGAGCAAGCGCTGTATCGCGGCATCGAGCAGCTGCATGAGGGAAAGCGGCTCGGCGATCTCGGCCATGCCGTGCAAAAGACGGCGGAAAGCGCGGGATATTCGGTGGTCCGGGCGTTCGTCGGCCATGGCGTCGGGCGAAAGCTCCATGAGGAACCGCCGGTGCCAAACTACGGTGAGCCGGACCGTGGTATTCGTTTGCGCGAAGGGATGGTGCTCGCAATCGAGCCCATGGTGAATATGGGCGGCTACGAAGTAGAAATCAAGGAAGATGGCTGGACGGCCGTGACCAAGGACCGCAGCCTGGCGGCACATTTTGAACATTCCGTTGCCATCACCAAGAACGGCCCTTATATATTGAGCCAAATCTAACGCCTGAAAACGCGAAAGCCTGTTTATGCCCAAGGAAGACGCGATAGAAGTTACCGGCAAAGTCTTGGAAACTCTGCCCAACGCGATGTTTCGTGTCGAGTTGGACAACGGCCACAAGGTGCTCGCGCACATTTCGGGCAAGATGCGGATGCATTACATAAAGATTCTTCCGGGAGACAAGGTCAAGATCGAGCTGTCGCCCTATGATTTAGCGCGCGGCCGGATTGTCTTCAGGGAACGGTAACTGGACAAGACCAACAGACAAATTGTACGGGGCGTAGGCGCAACTCGTGCGCCTGTGCGGGAGCCATTGTGAAGGTCAGAGCTTCGGTCAAGAAAATTTGCAACAAGTGCAAGGTGATTCGGCGCCGCGGCGTGGTGCGGGTATTGTGCTCTAACACCAAGCACAAGCAACGCCAAGGATAACGGTCGACCGTCTTTGCTCCGCTAAAGAGCCGCGGACCGTAGTCGAAAAAGGAGTTTTATATGGCACGTATTGCAGGCGTGGATCTGCCCAGGAGCAAGCGCATGGAAATCGCGCTGACGTATATCTATGGGATTGGACGCAAGAACTCACGCAAGATTCTGGAACAAGCCGGGATCTCGCTGGATTTAAAAAGTGACGATCTCAACGATGACGACGTTGTCAAAATCCGGCAGATCCTCGATCAGGGTTTCAAAGTCGAGGGCGATCTCAGACGCGAGGTGACGGCGAGCATCAAGCGCCATATCGATATGGGTTCTTACCGCGGCTTGCGTCACCGCAAGAATTTGCCGGTACGCGGTCAGCGGACCCACACCAACGGCCGGACGCGCAAAGGGCCGCGCAAAACCGTCGCCGGCAAAAAACAGGCGCCTTCTAAAGGATAGGCTCCATAGGCAGGCGAATCCTGTGTGTGGGGCAATTCGCAGGCTGCTGAATTGAGGCGAGGCGCGCACTAGCTGTTTCGCGTTTCGGGTTTCGTGTTTCGGGTTGAAACTCGAAACACGAAACTTGGAACTCGAAACTGCATAGGCGCAGCCCGTTAGGCGAGGAAAAAACATGGCACGAGCCAACGAGAGCGTAGAAGCGAAACAAGAAAAGAAGGCCGACGGGCAGGCGGATCAGAAGGCCGCCGATCGAGCCGGGCGCAAGCGGCGCGGACGGAAGAACATTGCCGAAGGAGTCGTGCACATTCATTCTACCTTCAACAATACCATTGTGACGATTACCGATTATCAGGGCAACGTGATTTCCTGGGCAAGCGCCGGCGCCATGGGTTTCAAAGGCTCGCGCAAGGGCACGCCTTTCGCGGCTCAACAGGCCGCGGACAGCGCCGCCAAGAAGGCGATGGATCACGGGCTTCGAAGCGTGCAGATTTTTGTGCGCGGCCCGGGCGCGGGGCGAGAATCGGCGCTGCGCGCGTTGCAGTCCGCGGGCATCAACATCAGCCTGATCAAAGATGTGACACCCATCCCGCATAATGGCTGTCGCCCGCCCAAACGCCGCCGGGTTTAAAGCAAAGACAGGCAAGACGAAGGAGAAAAAGATTGGCCAGGTATAAAGATTCAGTGTGCCGGCTTTGCCGGCGCGAAAACTTGAAGCTCTTTTTGAAAGGAGAGCGCTGCTACACGGATAAGTGCGCCATTGAGCGCCGTAACTATCCGCCGGGACAGCACGGCCAGGCGCGCAAGAAATTTTCCGAATACAGCATTCAGCTGCGTGAGAAGCAGAAAGTTAAACGGTTGTACGGGCTTTTGGAAGACCAGTTTCGCCGCACGTTCGCGGAGGCGGCGCGCACCAAAGGGATCACCGGCGAAACGTTGCTGGTGCTGTTAGAGCGGCGACTCGACAACGTGGTGTACCGGCTGGGATTTGCCAGCTCGAGACCGGAAGCTCGCACGCTGGTGCGCCATGGCCATGTCCTGGTGAACGGCAAAAAGGTCAATATACCGTCCTTCACTGTGCGGGTCGGAGATATCGTTTCCGTCAAGGAGAAAAGCCGCCAGGCGACGCGGGTGCTCTCGGCGATGGAAAACGTGCAGCGCAGGGGTGTCCCCGACTGGGTAGAACTGGATCGTGAGACATACAGCGGCCGGATCAAGCTATTGCCCACCCGCAGCGACATTACGATGCCCATTAACGAAAAGCTGATCGTAGAATTATACTCGAAGTAACGTTCGGGTGGTGGGGGAACTATGTCGACGACGTATAGACATTGGACGGAACTGATTAAGCCGAAAAAGTTGGAGGTGGAAGAGTCAACCCTGACGGCGACGTATGGAAAATTTTATGCCGAGCCTTTCGAGCGCGGTTTCGGGCAAACAATCGGCAATTCCTTGAGGCGCATTCTGCTCTCCTCGCTCATGGGAGCGGGCATTGTGGCGGTCAGAATCAAAGGCATCCTCCATGAATTCTCCACCGTGTCCGGGATCACCGAGGACGTGGCCGATATCATCCTTAATCTGAAGGAAGTGCGTTTTCGGTTGAACGACGAGGGCGCGCATACGCTCAAGATCGACGCCAAAGGCCCCGGCGTCGTGCAGGCCAAAGACATCATCGCGCCAAATGCCGTGGAGATTCTCAACGCCGGCCAAAAAATCGCGACTCTCTCCCGGGACGCCAAGCTCGAAATGGAGATGACGGTCAAGTTGGGCCGTGGATATGTGCCGGCAGAGCGCAACAAGGAAGAAGGCGCGCCGGTGGACACGATCTTTATCGATGCGGTGTTCTCGCCCGTGCACAAGGTCAATTTCAGCGTCAGCAACGCCCGCGTCGGGCAGCGGACGGACTACGACCGGCTCGTCTTCGAAGTTCACACCGACGGCAGCGTCAAGCCCGATGATGCCATGGCTTACGCAGCGAAGATCTTACAGGACCAGGTGAGTATCTTCGTCAACTTCCAGGACGAGCCGCGGCCTGAGCAACGCGAAGAGGGGGCGACGATTCCACTCAACGACAACCTGTTTCGCAGCGTCGATGAGTTGGAGTTTTCGGTGCGTTCGCAGAACTGCCTGCAAAACGCAGACATCAAATATATCGGGGAGCTGGTGCAGAAGTCCGAGCAGGAAATGCTCAAGACCAAGAACTTTGGTCACAAATCGCTTAACGAGATCAAGGAAATACTGCGCGAGATGGGATTGGAGTTGGGTATGAAAGTGGATCACTTCCCGAGCCGCGAGGAAATCGAAGCGCGCAAACGCGCTGCGGAGAAGGAGACGGCCTAGTCATGCGTCACCAGAAATCAGGACGCAAACTCAACCGCAGCGCCAGCCACCGCTGGGCGCTGATGCGCAATCTAATCACGTCGCTGCTGCGCGATGAAAAGATCAAAACCACGGATGCCAAAGCCAAGGAGCTGCGCCGCTGGGCGGATCGAGTCATTACTTTAGGCAAGCAAGGGAGTTTGCATGCGCGCCGCCAGGTTCTGGGGATCGTTCAGGACAAAGCGGTGGTGCGGAAACTCTTCGATACGCTGGCGCCACGGTTCAAAGATCGTCCTGGTGGTTACACTCGGATCATCAAGATCGGTATACGCCGAGGTGATGCCGCGCCACTCTCGATTATTGAGTTGGTCGCGGGCGAAGCTCCTGCCGCGGCACAGAAACCACGCAGAAGACGACGGCGACAAGCAGCCGCCCAAGAAGCCGCGGCCTAGAAGCGCCGCATTGCGGTGCGTTCAAGGTCAAGTTTTCGATCTCCAACGTACTGGTAAGGCAAAGCGCTAAGCGCAAACTGTTGTCGCTCCGGCGCTTTGCGCTATGCCCTTGGCGCTATGTGCTTCCGCGCGTCTCGCCTCTGAATTTTGAGCAGCCTGCACTCGGGTCTAATCAACGCCCAGGAGAGCCCGAGCTGATGTTCGACTTCTATCCTGGGCACTTGCCCTTAGCTTTTAGCCATGGTTCCCGCCTGCCCCACTGAGTCTTTGACTTCAGCCTGCGACTTCTGACCCCGACTTCTGTGCTCTCATGTCTGAGCTCTGATCTGCCGCTCGGCGGTTTTGCTTCCAGTCATAATCGTGATAGACAGCGAGCGTAAAGGGCTCGTTCGGCTGTGCTTTCACGTTCTCTGCTGGATTTCATCAAGATCGAACTCGATGATGCCGCCGTCGCGCGACTGCCGTGGCGTGACTTCCAGAATGGTCTGCGAATGGCGCGGCTGGCGCGCTCAGGGCGTCGGGAATTGGTCCTTTATCACATTCAAGAGGGGGGCAAAGCGGACGCTTTCCTCAAGCATGAACATGTCGGCGGCGAGATCTATCTCGTTCTTAAAGGGCGGATTGCCGATGAAACGGGCGAGTACAGCGCGGGTGACTTTGTGTTTCTCGATGCCCGCTCGGTTCACTCGCCGCGCGCCATCGGTGAAACGCTGGTACTTGTCTTATGGCCCGAGGGCGTTCGCATTATCGAAGACGAAAGAGCGGAAAAGGTGGAGGATGGAAGATAGGGAATCAATCAGAGCAGCGGTTCAATGTCTCATGTCAGCGTTTTACAGATTGTTGAAAAAGGATTTGGAATCCTTCGAGAGCCTCAGGATGAACGGAAAGCGTCAATGATATCAAAAACCCTCCGTTCGTCCTGAGACCTGTATGATCGATGTTGACTTCTAATCGCGAGTGCTCTGCTACCATGCCCGGAACCGAAAGCAATCCGCGCGCTGAGCTTACGGGCCACTGCGACAATGGCGACCCGCGGACCGGGCTGGCGCCACGATCCCGCCAATGCCACAGCTCGTCGAAGAACTACGAGAGAGTTTTTTCAACAGCCTGTTTAGACGCAACGTGTTCTGCGGAATCGAAACATTGGACTTTGAACCTTGAACATTGAACCGGGCGTGAAGGAGGTTTTCATGGCGAAACTGGGATTCATCGGCACCGGCGGTATGGGCAGCGGGATGGCGGGCAATTTGCTGAAGGCCGGTCACCAGCTCGTAATCAACGACTTGCGCCGAGAACAGGCTAAGACGCTCGAGCAGCGCGGCGCGACGTTCAAAGAATCACCCAGAGCGGTCGCGGAGTCCTGTGAGGTCGTGCTCTCGATGCTGCCCTACAATGAGGCGGTACTCGCGGTGGCGCTTGGATCCGGCGGGTTAGCCGAGGCTGCCGGCGGCGCGAAGCTCTGGATCGATTTCAGCAGCATCGATAAAAAGACCATCCTTGCTGCCAACCGCGAGCTTGCGGAACGAGGCTGGACTATTCTCGACGGTTCCGCCGGCGGCGTCGAAGAAGCTGCGGCGGCAGGTACATTATCGCTTTGGATTTCGGGCTCAAAACCCGTGTTCGATGAATATCAGCCGGTCTTTACGGCGATGGGCAACAAGGTCTTGCATGTCGGCGAGCTGGGCAACGCTAAGCTCGTAAAGAACGCTATGGCAATGTTTGCTGCAGTACAGCATTTGAGCCTCGTCGAAATCTGCGCCTGGCTAAAAAAGGGCGGGGTCAGTGAAGAAACATTTCGCACGATCCTCAAGAAATCTCAGCAGGATTCCGTCGCCGTTGACCGCATCATGGAGATCGTCGTGAGCCGCAAGTTTAAACCGCGCAAGTCGTGGATGCCGAAGGACGTGGGCTTCGGTCTCGACATGGGACGCGAGATGGAAGTTCCCATGCCGCTCGTGGGACTTGCCTATCAGATGTTTGCCATCGCCCAAGCGACCGGCCAGGACGGCTACGAAGCGACCGGCCTCGCTTGCAACGTTTATGATCTCATTACCGGGGCAAACAAGCGGGAGGAAAAAGCTTGATGCTCGCTCAACGGCTTTCGCGCTTTCTCAGCTATCGCTCGGGAAGCAGAGGCCATCGGCAAGCGGCGCGATCCCAAACCCGCGATCATCGTCGTTGACGCGAGCGCCGCGCAGCAAGCCAACGTCTCTTTCTACGCCTCGGGCCCCGTGTTTCTCGCCGAAACCGTGCCGCCGCGGTTTCTCTCACTGACGCAGCCCTGAAGATTCTTCGCTAATTCTTTACTTCTGTGCGGGTTATCTGCGGAAGCACGCAATACGACGCCACCAGCTCTCGATAAAGCTGGTGGCGCGTGATTTACAGAGATTCATTGACCTCGGAAGGTTACGGCCTTCTCGGTGTGCCGCCCCAGCTAAAGCCGATGCCAATGTTTCCCACGTGATTTCCCTGATCCTTATTATCGTCGATCGCCTCGAATTGGTTGAAAAAGAATTCGTATCGATAGCCGAGATTTAAGAAAACGTTATCATGGACATAGAACTTCACCCCGGCCTGAGGTCCAACGACTCCGGTCTCATCTCGATCGTTCCACGCCAAACCGATGAATGCTCCAAGATAAGGCACGATGATATTGGTGAGACGAAAGTTGTAGTTTATGAATGGAGCGGTGGTCGCGATCCAGACATCGCTCGCGTCGTCGATGAAGTCGTAATTCAGCGCCTGGCGTATGCCGAGTTGCCAGCCTGGGGTTAGATAGTACCCGTAGCTCAAATCCGCATTAAGATTTCCCGTGTCGCTGTCTTGTGTGTGAAAGAAACCGCCCGAAACCAACAATTCACTCGCGCCATCTCCCGGTAGAGCGCGCGCAGCACCATTGCCAAGCAGCATTACAGTCACAAGGGTGAGCGCAAACAGCCATCCTAGTCGTAGTCTCATGAAACACCTCCATGTTTTTTCTTGTTCACCACTTCCCCATTTAATTCATCTATGACTGCCTTGTCAATTTTTTTTGCTATTCGTCCTCGGTTTATTTAATCGTTGCATCAACGAGCAAACTATGTGTCATTCTGAGGAAAAAACTGTTTACTTTATGAACATGGCGATACACAGCGTCTCAGCACTGGAACAGAGGAGCCGCTGTTTGTCTCTCGATCGGGAATGATCCAGCTTCAGCTCTCAGGTATCAGCGTTCGGGATTTTTATGCGAGGGTCTCTCGATGACTTCCCGCGATGAACAAGGAGGGTTTTTTGGAAGATCTTTGTTGTGAGGTCTCGGGTTCAGGGACCGAAGAGGTGAGCGAAGAATAGAGGCCGTCGCGTGCTAAGAGTTCTTCGTGCGTCCCGCTCTCGACGATGCGCCCACCATCGATGACGCAAATGAGATCGCATTCCCGCACCGTCGTGCTGCGGTGGCTGACGAGTATGATCGTGTGTTTACTCTTGAGAGCGCGCAAGCTGTTTCTAATGATCCCCTCGTGGTAACCGTCCTGCGAGCTTGTGGGCTCATCCAAAACCAGGATCGGTGCCTGCGTTAACAAGGCCCGCGCTAAGGCGATACGCTGGCGTTGCCCTCCT
>DATACQ010000662.1:0-4907 GCA_036258955.1 Binatia bacterium | reverse complement strand
TGGAAAAAAAGCCGGGCGGCCAAGCAAGGCGCGACGTGCCAGGCCTGTCACATGGCTGAACAGGCTGGAACCGCGGCCACGGGAGCGCCACAGAGAAGAATCCACAGCCATCTTTTTCCGGGTGGCCGCTCGGCTGCTATGCTGCAACAGGCGGTGCGACTAGGGTTGAAAGCGGCGTTTCGGGAGGATCGTCTGGAGGTTGTCGTTATGGTCCGCAACCTTACTCCGCATCGCGTGCCTGACGGCTGACCTTGGAGCAGCTCTGCGGTCCTGGAAGTGACCGTCTCGGACGAAACGGGATGGGAGTTTGAAACGAAGAAGCGGATATACGCGAATGTCGGAATCGATAAACATGGCGAGACCACCGGGGTCGCCTGGAAGATTGTGAAACAGTCACCGGATTCCACAGCATTGAGGGCCGAAGAAGTTCGCATCGAGAAATTGCGCTTTGCCGTGGAGCCGCGAGACGGCAAGCGGTTCCGGATACGCGCGATGATGCTCTACCAATACGCGCCCGGTTCACAGGATGGTTTTGGCCGCGCCCTCGAGGCAACAAAAATGGCCGAGGTGATTGCGGTTTTGCCGGGCAAGCGTCCGTCATAGTTTGCAAGCGCATGGCTGAGCGCCTGATTCAAAACGGCGAGGATGTGATTAACAGGGAGCTGATCCAGAATTGGCTCCTGTGGGGCTTTGTTTGGGTGCTTTTCGCGCCGACGTTGGGCGTCTTCATATCCACGAAATTCACCTACCCAGATTTTCTGGACGGGCTGCCGGCGCTGACGTTTGGTAGGTTGCGACCGATTCACGTCAACGGCGTGATCTTCGGAACTTTTTCGACTCTGTTTATCGGGCTCTGCTATTACATAGTACCGAAACTGGCGCAGATCCGGGTCTATAAAGAGGAGTGGGGATATCTACTGGTGTGGATCTGGAATTTAGCTCTGATTGCGGGCTTCATCTCCCTCGCTCTTGGTTACAATCAAGGCCTCGAAGCCGCCGAGTTTCCTCTGGTCATCGACATCATACTCTGGATTGCTTTGCTGGCGATTACGTTGCAGTTTTTGATGACCGTAGCCCGGCGCAAGGATTCCGGCTTATACGTCAGCCTATGGTATCTGATCGCCGCGCTGGTGTGGATGGATATCAACTGGCCCTTCGGCAATTTCATCATTCCCTACGCGATTCCGGGCATTAATAATGCCGCGCTGCACGGGCTTTACATTCATTACATCGTGGGACTGTGGATCACACCCGCCGGCTACGTACTGATTTACTATTTCCTGCCGGCGAGCGTTAGAAATCCGATTTACAGCCACAGGCTATCACTGATCGGCTTCTGGTCGCTCGCGCTTTTTTACCCCTTCGTTGGCATCCATCACTATCTATTCAGTCCCATCGCGGACTGGGCAGAAACGATTTCAATTATGATGAGCGTTCTTCTGATCTTGCCGGTTTGGACTGTACTGCAGAATTTCTTCGGCACCATGATCGGACGCTGGCAGGGGTTTAGCAACAATCTAACAGCCAAGTTCCTCATCACCGGCGCCTTGATGTACCTCATCGGTTGCTTTCAAGGCTCCACCGAGGCGCTCCAGGCTTTGCAGCGGCCAACCCATTTTACCGACTTTGTCATAGCTCACTCACACCTGACAATATTCGGCACGTTCGTGCTCTGGGCTTTGGGTGGGGTCGTGTACGTGTGGCCCCGGGTCAGCGGTCGCGAATTTTATAGTTTTCGTCTCGCGAACTGGGGATATTGGCTGATCACGATGGGCATCTCGGCAATGGGTTTGATCCTGACGGCGCAAGGACTGCAGCAGGGTTTCATGCTCATAGCAGGCGCCGAGTGGCTCGACTCCCTGGTCTCCATGCATCCGTTCTGGTGGTTCAGAACCTTCTCTGGGATTTCCATGGACGTGGGGATGAGCCTGCTGCTCGTTAGTTTGCTGCTGGGACCGAGGGTCGCTGCGTCAGGAACGAGGTAGCAGCATGCGCTATGCTAAAACAGTAGCTGTCATTGCGGGCTTCGGCTTTATTACCTTGGCGCTTTTTGTCCAAGGACTCCTCCCTGCCATGCTGCCGGAGTCACGCTCAGAGTTGGTTTCGCGGGCAGTGAGAACCCGCCTCACCGATGTGAAATGGCTTGAGTACCCGGCACAGAATTACACGCAATTGGAGCAACTGGGCAGGCAAATTTACATTCGCGAAGGATGCTGGTACTGCCATTCTCAATACATACGCCCAGTCACTGGGGAAGATAAACGGTGGGGTCCGGTTTCTCAGGCTGGAGAATACGCTTTCGACTTGCCCCATCTTTTCAGCACCAGGAGAATCGGCCCAGACCTCACGCGCGTCGGACTGAAATATAGCGATGATTGGCATTACGCGCACCACTGGAACCCTCGATTAGTAGTGCCCGACTCCAACATGCCCGCCTTCCCTTGGCTCTACGACCAGATTACGGTTGCGCTCGAAGAGAAAAACGGGCAACTCGCCTTTAGGGAGGATCCCGCGCTGCGCAAAATTTTTACCTTCAAAGAAGGAAGAGAGATCTTGATTCTGCCCAACATTGATGGACTCGCCTTCGCTCGCGAGCGAGACGGGACTCCCGTGCTAAACATCGACTTGCTGCCCGATCCGCCCAAGACAAAATCCATCACCATCGTGGTGCCGACGCGCGAGGCTCAGGGGTTGGTGGCCTACATCCAAAAACTCGGTATGAATCGCGGTCAATGGCGGGATCTCTTCGAGCCGCAACGGGTTTTTGTTAGCCAGTTCTCCGTCCCGGCGTCGGAGGACTGGATTGCGGAAGGCAGGGAGGTCTACCTACGGCGGTGCGTCGGCTGCCATGGCGAGAAAGGGGATGGCAACGGCTTGGCGGCGACTTTCATGAATCCGCGGCCGAGGGATTTCAGGGATGCGGTGTTCAAGTTTCGGGTGACACCATCAGGCGCCCTGCCGACCGAAGGCGATCTGTACAGGACGATTACCCGGGGCGTCCGCGGCACGGCGATGCCGCCGTGGCATGAGATTCCCGAAAAGGAGCGTTTGGCAGTGGTCCTCTACATCAAGACTTTCTCGCCCTTCTGGAAGGAAGAAACTCTCAAGGCGACGCCGGTTTCGATTCCCAGTCCTCCACCTGCCAGTGAAGAGCTCATTGCTCAAGGCGAGAAAGTTTATATCAACGAAGGAAGATGCTGGAATTGCCATGGCGGACCGGGAACGAAAGACGATAAGCCGTTCACCTATCCTTGGGGTCTCGGTCCATCGGCGCCGACTTTGAAAGACGATTGGGGCTTTCCGTTGCTCGCCACGGATTTTACCACGGGAATTTTTAAATCCGGTCCCGATGTAACGGATGTTTTCCGGACCATGACCACCGGCCTGAACGGTGCGGCCATGCCGTCTTTCGCCGAAAACCTGAGTGACGAGCAGCGCTGGGCCGTCTCCTATTACATCCTGAGCCTTTCCGCTTACACCGATCCTTTGCATCGAAAGAAGCTCGAGATCCCGGAGCAGGTAAAAACCGCGCTGGACGATCCTAACTTAAAGACGCCGTCCTGGCGCGCGGCTTTTGATCCACGCAAAGCCGAAACGGCAGTGGCCGGCGACAGACCTAAAAACTATCTGCGGATTCCGGAGTGAATGCCATGCTCGAATTCATCACGTTAATGGAATTCATTGTTGCCTTTTTTATGGGACTTGCGGCCTGCTGCTTTCTCTTCTGGGGCATCCTCGACGGTGCCTTCAATAATCTTGAAGAAATCAAGCAGCGGATTCTGGAGATTGAAGACGATGAGAGATGAACATCATAGCTCGGAAGAGCTCGAACCCTACGCCGGAGGCGAGCTCCAGTCGCGCCATGGTATCGTCAATCGCTGGCTGCTCGTGTTGTACGCCCTGCTCTTTCTCTGGTCCATCTACTATCTCATCGGTCCGTTCGACGGATGGCGCCCAGAATTTGAGTTTTGGGGTTGGGGAGGATTGGGTGCCGGCTTGTCGAGCAAGGGAGCAGAGGAAGGGGTCAAAGGGTTACAAGTGATCGGAGTGATCGCCCTTTCGATTACGGTAATATCCATCGTTGGCTTCTTTGTCTGGGTCGCTCTTCTAGCCCGGAAGAAATAATTCCTACATGGCTGGACGAAGTGCGGTTCGAGCGATGACTCTCTTCGAAAAAATTGTTCTGGCGCTAGTCTGTGTTGCGTTGTTGCTGCTGGCTTCAGACGCGGCTTTCAACCTTTTCAGTGCGGTTACCCGCGGCTCTTTTCGTTAAGCGCTCGAACTTTTCCTCACGGAGCAGGAGATTGACGAGAACCAAAATGGCGATCAAGTACGTCAAACTCCCCACGCCGAACATCACAAGCCCGCCGCCGATTTGATCTTCCAGGGGAGTCAGCCCCCACAGCCGCAACGTCGTTTCATAATGCGGATACAGGATATTATTCGAAAGGCCAATCAATCCGGAGAGCACTGCATCCTGGGTGGCGGCCAGGAAAAGATAGAAAATTCGTACTGCGTCTTGAATAACCGCAGATCGGGAAACTCGATGGAACACAGGCCACCAAAATACAAGCGCAGTAAGAAAGAAAAGAATATGTTCTAAATCGTGAATCCAGGGATCACGCAAAGCTGCCTCATACAAACGCGGATAATGCCACGCCCACAGGTTGATAACGTACAGACCCCAAGCGACCGGTATCCATCCTAAGAAATCGCGCAGCCGTCGTATTATAGAGTTTCGGACCAGAAGACTTCCCGCCTGTAATCGCCAGCTTTCACCAATTCCCCATAGGAGGACAGGCACGGGATTAGCCAGCAAAATTAGCGGTGGCGCAATCATCATGAGCAACTCGTGCTGCGCCATATGAGCGATAAGCAGGTATGAGGCCAGCTCATCGAGCGGAGAC
>DATACQ010000661.1:0-6792 GCA_036258955.1 Binatia bacterium | reverse complement strand
GCCGTCTGGGCATTGCCGGTGCTTTTCGCGGTTGTGCTGCATGAAGTTGCCCACGGGTGGCTGGCCAATCGGTTGGGCGATCCAACGGCCGCGCGCTTGGGGCGTCTTACACTCAATCCGTTGAGTCATGTGGATCCGGTGGGCACAGTGATTATCCCACTGTTTCTCATCGCGGTCGGCGCGCCGTTCATCTTCGGCTACGCCAAGCCGGTGCCGGTAAACTTTCACAATCTGCGCAATCCCAAGCGTGACATGATCTGGGTGGCCGCCGCCGGCCCGATCACAAACATCGTTCTCGCGGCAGCGAGCGTATATTTGCTCAAGGCATTTCACGGGTTGGAAAACATGCTTCCGACTGTTCTCACTCCGTTGATGATGATGGCGGAGGGCAGCGTCAGGATAAACATCATGCTTGCGGCATTTAATCTGCTGCCACTACCACCGCTTGACGGCGGTCGAGTTCTCGTCGGGCTAGCGCCTCGACCGCTATCATCGATCGTCGCGCGCGTTGAGCCGTTCGGGTTTCTCATCCTGTTAGCGCTCCTTGTGACTCATACTTTGGATTTTTTCCTGCGGCCTTTTATCTACTTCGTTTTGCGTTTGGTCGAGGGACTGGTGATAGGATAGAGACATGGAGATCATCGTCAGCGGTGCAAGACCCACAGGCCGTCTTCATCTCGGCCATTTGCACGGCGCCTTGAAAAATTGGGTGAAGCTTCAGGAGAACTATCGCTGTTTTTTCTTCGTCGCTGACTGGCACGCGCTGACCACCGATTACGCGACGCCCCAGGGGATCACGGAAAGCACCATGGATATGTTGCTCGATTGGTTGAGCGTTGGGCTCGACCCGACGCGCTCGGTTATGTTCCGCCAATCGCGTGTGCCGGAGCATGCGGAACTCCATCTGCTGTACTCAATGATCACCCCTGTGCCCTGGCTTGAGCGCAATCCGACCTATAAAGACCAAATCAAGGAGCTAACAGCGAAGGACCTTACGACGTATGGTTTCCTCGGCTACCCAGTTTTGCAGGCCGCGGATATCACTATCTACAAGGCGAACAAAGTGCCCGTAGGGGTTGACCAGGTGCCGCATGTAGAGTTGACCCGCGAAATTGTGCGCCGCTTCAATCAGCTCTATGGGCCAATATTCCCCGAGCCAGACGCGCTCCTGACGGAGACGCAAAAGCTGCCGGGCCTGGATGGGCGGAAGATGAGCAAGAGCTACGGCAATGCCGTGTTTCTTTCCGACACTCCGGAAGAGATCGACCAAAAACTAAGCCGCATGATGACAGACCCGGCGCGCGTCAGACGCACCGATCCTGGAGAGCCGGAGAAGTGTCCAGCCTTTCAATTGCACAAGATCTATTGCACACCCGAGGAAATCGATTTTGTGACAAAGGGCTGCCGCACAGCGACTATTGGGTGCCTGGAGTGCAAGAAAATTATGATCAAACACGTGATCGAGGATCTCGCGCCGGTGCGCGAAAAACGCGCAGCTTTGGAAAGGCAACCGGAACAGCTGGAGGCAATCCTCGATTCCGGCAATCGCGCGGCGCAAGAAGTAGCGGCTGAGACCATGACCGAAGTGCGCCCGGCGGTGGGGCTATGAGCACCAACGTTCAACTGGAATTTTACGAGGGTCCGCTGGACCTTCTGCTTCATTTAATCAAGAAAAATGAAGTCAGCATCACCGATATTCCCATCGCCACGATCACCGAGCAGTTCCTTGCCACGTTGGAAGTCATGCAGGCTCTGAATCTTGACGTCGCGGGCGAGTTTCTCGTGATGGCCGCCACTTTGATTCACATCAAGTCTCGAATGCTTTTGCCGCCGGCCGAAGGGGAGGCGGAGGATGAGGAGGAGGGCGCGGATCCTCGCGAAGAGCTAGTGCGGCGCCTACTGGAATACCAGCGTTTCAAGGATGCCGCCAGCGAATTGGAGCAGCGCGATGTGTTGACGCGAGATGTGTTCACGCGTGCGGCAAGCGCTGCGGAACCCGCTGAACCGTCGCCATTTCGCGCGTTGTCGGTATTCGAGCTGTTGACCGCACTGCGACGTGTTTTAGACCGGCTCCCGAAGGATGAATTTCACGAAATCACGACCGAAAAAATAACCGTTCGCGAAAAGATGACATTGCTGCTCGACCGCTTGCATGCGGACGGCCAGGTTTTGTTCGACTCGCTGTTTAGCGGCGCCCGCACCCGCATGGAAGTGGTCGTGACTTTCTTGGCGATGTTGGAGCTTGTTAAGATGCGCGCCGTTCGAATCGTTCAGGAATTCTCAGAGGGCCCTATTATCATCGAAGCGGCTGTCGGCGCGGAAGAGGTGGCGAATGTGATCTCGCAGCAAGCAGAACACGAGGAAGAGCGAGATGGAAACTGAAGCGTTGAAATCCATCATTGAGAGCTTGTTGTTTGTCGCCGAAGGACCGCTGACGTTGCAACGATTGGCGGAAGTCCTGGACGGCGCCGGGAAAAAGGATATCGCTACCGCGCTCGAACAAGTGAAAACCGATCTCGAAACAAACCAGCGCGGCGTTCGTGTGGTCGAAGTCGCCGGTGGCTTTCAACTCCGGACCGCGAAAGAGAACGCCGATTGGGTGAAGAAGTATCTCGGGGGGAGACCGGCGCGCATGGGTCGAGCGATGCTGGAAACCCTGGCGATTATCGCCTATCGCCAGCCGGTGACGAAGGCGGAGGTTGAAGCGATTCGCGGGGTTGATGTTGACGGGGTCGTGAATACGCTCGTGGAGCGAAACTTGATTCGCGCCGTCGGCCGTAAAGATGTTCCGGGACGTCCGTTTCTTTTCGGCACCACGCCGGAGTTCTTGCAGCTCTTCAATTTGAAAGACCTTACCGAATTACCTACCCTTAAGGAAATGGACGAAATAACGCTTCCCGAACCCGTTGGCGGAGCGCCGTTCGACGCGACGATTGCAGAGGAGCTCTGAAGAGTCTTGCCGCGGTCGCGCGCTGATGCGGGTATAAACGGTAGCGACAACGATCGCAGCAATGGAACGACTGCAAAAAATTGTTGCTCACGCCGGGCTAGCGTCGCGACGCGAAGCTGAGCGATGGATCGTGGAAGGGCGGGTGACGGTCAACGGCGCGATCGTGCGCGAGTTGGGCACGCGCGCGGATCCGGCCAAGGACAGTATCAAAGTCGATGGCAAGCGGATCAAGCCTGCAGGCGCGCCGCTCTATTTTGCGCTGCATAAGCCGCCGGGTGTGGTTACAACCCTCGATGATCCCCAAGGGCGCCCTGATCTTAAACCGTTCCTCAGAAGCCTTGGTGAAAAAAGCCGCGTTTACCCGGTGGGTCGGCTGGACTTCAATTCGTCCGGCTTGCTCTTGCTCACCAATGACGGGGAGCTGGCGCAACGCTTGATGCATCCGCGCTTCGGCGTCGTTAAAATCTATCACGTAAAGCTCAGTTCCTGTCCAACGACTGAGCAGTTGGCGGCGCTGCGCAAAGGGATTCGGCTGGAGGACGGCATCACCGCTCCGGCGCGTGCTCGAGTGCTTCAGAGGCTAAAGAAAAATGCTTGGGTGGAAATTGAGCTGCGTGAGGGGCGCAAACGCGAGGTGCGGCGCATGTTCCTGGCACTGGGTTTTTTCGTCGAAAAACTGGTGCGGGTCCGGGTCGGGGCGGTCGCTCTCGGGCAGCTTGCTCCAGGTGAGTTACGACCGCTTTCTATCAGTGAGGTGGCGCAATTGAAACAATCTGTGGGGCTGGATGGAAACCGGGTGGGCAATAGGCGACAAGCAAGAGGCAGCAGCAAGAAACCGTTCTCCGGTCATTCACCGCAGCAACACTGACCGTCCCATGCGGATGCTGCGGCGGAAGTCCGCCCATCACGGGAGACATGTGGTGGCTCCGGCAATTCAAATCCAAAATCTAAATTCAAAATTCACCGGTTATGTCCTCTTACGTTCCACTCTGGTGCAAGAGTAACTTCTCCTTTCTCGAGGGCGCAAGCCATCCCGACGAGCTGGTAGAGGAAGCATACCGTCTTGGCATTTCAGCGCTGGCGCTTACCGATCGTGACGGCGTTTACGGCGTCGTGCGCGCTCATGTTAAGGCGCACGAGATTGGCTTTAAGCTGATTGTCGGCTCTGAAGTGACTCTCCGTGGCGGCGACACTGTGATCTTGCTCGCGCAAGATAAGCAGGGTTATTCCAACTTGTGCCGGCTGATTACGCAGGGAAGACTGCGTTCCGAAAAGGGCGAGAGTGCGGTCACTTGGGATGAGGTTCAGTTCTATTCACCCGGACTTCTAGCTCTGTGGGGCGGCGAACAGAGTTCACTCGCACGCGAGACCGACCCGGCCGGCGTCGCAGGCGCCCTGCGCGATTGCTTCGACGACCGTCTCTACGCGATGCTGGCACGCCATCAGCGCGAAGAAGAGGTTTTGCAGGAAACGCGCTTGCGCGAGCGCGCTCGTCATTATGGGCTCGCCCTCGTTGCTGCCAACGAAGTTCTTTATCACACGCCGGCGCGCCGCCCGCTGCAGGATGTATTAACTGCGATCCGGCACGGGATTCCCGTGACGGCATGCGGGCGCAAGCTCAAGCCAAATGCCGAGCATTCTCTCAAATCACCTTATCTTTATGCCCAACTCTTCGCCGACGATCCAACAGCGTTGGCGCGCACGCAGGAAGTGGCCGAGCGCTGTTCGTTTAAACTGGATGAGCTTCGCTACCGCTACCCCTCAGAGAAATTGCCGGATGGCACGACATCGGCCGAGTGGCTGCGCCATTTGACTTTAGAAGGGGCGCGGCGGCGCTATGGCAGCGGCATGTCAGAAGACGTGGCTCAACAGCTGGAGAAAGAACTCGAGATCATCGAGGCGCTCGATTACCCCGGGTACTTCCTCACGATGTGGGAAATTGTCGAGTTCTGCCGCAAGCACGATATTTTGTGTCAGGGACGCGGCTCGGCGGCCAATTCTGTAGTTTGCTACTGCCTCGGTGTGACCGCGATCGACCCGATGCGGATGGGACTGCTCTTTGAACGGTTTATTTCCGTTGAACGCGCCGAACCGCCGGACATCGACCTCGATATCGAACATGAGCGACGCGAAGAAGTGATCCAACACGTTTACGAAAAGTATGGCCGCGAACGCGCGGCCATGACCGCCAACGTGGTGCGCTACCGCGCTCGCTCGGCGCTGCGCGACGTGGGCAAAGCCTTGGGATATTCGGAGACTTCGCTCGACCGCATGGCGAAGTTTCTCTCCTCCTATGAACAGGTCAAACCGGAAGCGTTGCGCCAGTTGGGCTTTGAGTCCGAGAGCGGACCCAACCAGCGATTGATTCAACTCACCAACTCGATTCTCGACTTTCCCCGCCATCTGTCGATTCATCCCGGCGGTTTCGTACTGGGCCATGAGCCTGTGCATGACATCGTTCCTATCGAGAACGGCACTATGGCCGGCCGCACGGTCATTCAGTGGGACAAAAACGATTTAGAAGAGCTGGGACTGTTTAAAGTCGATTTGCTCGGTTTGGGCGGGCTGACGCAACTTGATTTTTGCTTCAGGCTGCTGCGCGAACACCGCGGCATCGAGCTGTCGATGGCGACGATTCCGACGGAGGATAGCGCTACCTTCGATATGATCTGTCATAGCGACACGGTGGGCGTGTTTCAAATCGAAAGCCGCGCCCAAATGGCAATGCTGCCGCGCTTGAGACCGAGAAATTTTTACGACTTGGTGATCGAAGTCAGTATCGTTCGGCCGGGGCCCATCACCGGCGGCATGGTTCATCCTTATTTGAGGCGGCGCCAAGGAAAAGAGGCGGTGGATTTTCCCCACCCCAGCCTTGAGCCTGTACTGGAAAAAACGCTCGGAGTACCCCTATTTCAGGAACAAGTCATGCGTCTTGCCATGGTGGCCGCAGACTACACTCCAGGTGAGGCAGATCAACTCAGGCGCGACATGGCGGCATGGCACCGCACCGGCCGCATGGAGCGCCATCGCGAACGACTGATCACACGCATGCAAGCCAAGGGGATCGCGGTAGAATTTGCGGAGCGCGTCTTCGAGCAGATTCGCGGCTTCGGCGAGTATGGATTTCCGGAGAGCCACGCGGCGAGCTTCGCGCTGATTGCCTACGCCACCGCCTGGCTCAAATGTCACTACCCGGCTGAGTTCGCCTGCGCGCTCCTTAACGCGCAGCCAATGGGTTTTTACGCGCCCGCCACGATCGTTGAAGATGCCAAACGTCACGGTATTGTCGTGCATCCCCTGGATGCGCAACTGAGTCAGTGGAACTGCACGTTGGAGATCTGTGGTGATAGCGCGGGCGGCTTCGCGGTGCGCGTGGGACTCCGCTACGTGAAGGGACTTGGCGAGGGCGATTGGAAGATGATTTGGAACGCCCGCCAGGCCGCGTCTTTTACTTCGCTGGAAGATTTTGTCCGGCGCGCAAAGCTAAACGAAGATGCTCTCGGCCTGCTCGCTGAAGCCGGAGCGTTCGACGGTCTGGCTGTTGACCGGCGCCATGCGCTGTGGGAACTTCGGCGGCTCGTGCGCGCCCGTAGCGAATCTTTGCCGCTTAACGCCCGTGAGAACCGTCCCGAATTCGAGCCCCTGAACGCGTTCGAAGAGGTGGATTGGGACTATCGCGTGACGGCGCATAGCCCCCGGCGCCATCCATTGGAGCCGTTGCGAGCGGCGCTAGCCGCCCAGAAACTGCCGGATGCGCGTGCCGTGACGCAGATGTCCAACGGCTGCAGAATTAATTATGCAGGACTGGTCATCTGTCGCCAACGGCCGGGCACCGCTGGAGG
>DATACQ010000660.1:0-2842 GCA_036258955.1 Binatia bacterium | reverse complement strand
ACAATGCCGATAAGAGAATGCTTACGGTATTCATCGAACGTTACTTAGGTTTATGCTGAGCCTCAGGGCCGTTGTAAATCATATCGACCTCCATCACTTCGTAAGACGCGACGAACTTGTTATCGAAGGCCCTGCCACAGTAGTGCGTCGGCCGAAGCTTCTCGAGAATGGCGTAGCCGTCCTTATCGATGCAGTCTTCGTCCACAGAGCCGGCTACTACCTGTCCCATGACCGTAAGACGATGGAGCCATTCCTTGGTCCAGATAACTTTACACTCATAATGCGCTTTACATTCCGCTATCCGAGGCGGCTTGAGCGCCCTGGCCGGAATAGCCGTTAAACCGGCTTTCTCCAGTTCGTTGACACCGCGTGGGAAAGGCAGTCCGACCACCCTAACCTTCTCAAGAATCTCCCTGTCGAACGACGGGATATTCACGACGAATTCCTCCGTCGCGAGCACGTTGTGATAGGTATCCTTGTCTATCTCTACGGTGAAGGAAATGCAGGTAGGCTCATGGTTCTGCCTTACGCACGTGGCGAATGAAGCCGCGTTTACTCGTCCGTCGCGATCGACTGTCGTAATCATAACGGCGCATGCAACCGGGGAATACAATCGATCCCAGTGTTCATAGGGCACATCAACTTTGCGGCGTGGTTTGTAAGCCATAAGTTCTTGCTCCTCCGTTTGTCTTGCGGGGAACGTATACGCTTTAACAATTTCTGTCAAAAGACAGTGGCAGCAATTCGATCTGCAATCGATCGGTCACGTTGTTCAATGGTGACGAGGCAAGGATTTCGGACTGACGGTAGGTAAAGGGTCGATCGATCAGCGCCAGAACGGCAACAGATGAGTGTGCGTGGTCATGCCTCGCTCTGCGACAGGTTCAACGGAAGCCGGACGGTGAACTCGCTCCCCTTGCCCAGACCGTCACTACGAACCTGAACTGAACCGCCGTGCAAGGTAACGAGATTCCTTACCAAGGACAACCCAATACCTAGTCCGCCATGCGATAACGGCGTTTCCACCTGGGTAAAAAGATCAAAAATGCCGGCTAGCATAGCAGGCGGAATGCCAACGCCTGTGTCTTCCACATGTACAACTACTTCCTCTCCCTCTATAGTGCCTTTGACCCAGATGGTCTCTTCATGGGGCGTGAATTTGGCCGCATTCGTGATTAAGTTCACGAGCACCTGATGCAGCCGATCCGGGTCGGCGACAAATTCAATTGGGTTCGAGGGCAAAAGTACCTGCAGGTTCTGATCACGTTCTTCGATTAACGGCTGTATTGCCTCGACCGCGCGATTTACGATCTCGTGCAACGCGACCTTTTGTTTGTTCAGCCGGATCTTTCCGGTCGTGATGCGGGTTACGTCTAACAGATCATCTACGAGTCTTTGAATAAACTCGACCTGCCGCTCGATCAATTTGATCGGGTATTCAAGCGCTGCGGTCGCAGGTGCAGTCTTCCGGAGAAGCTGCACGGCGCTCGACAACGGTGTCAGCGGGTTGCGCAGCTCGTGCGATAATGTAGCCACGAAGATGTTCTTTTGTTCGTCACGGCTGGTTAGCGTTTTGACTTCGTTGCGCAGCGTTTCCAACTGCTCTTTTAAATCTGTTCGGTTTCTAACGATTTTGCCAAAGCCAAGAAGATTGCCATTTTCATCTCGTAGGGCGACCGACATGCCTGTCACCCAGAGTCGCGAACCATCCGCTCTGAGCTGCCAGCGATCATCTTCGGCCTTGCCGACATCGCGTGCGATTGCGAGCTCTTGTTCGGGAATTCCTTTTTCCACGTCTTCGGGAGTGAACAAGCGGGTGAGAGGCTGGCCTACCATCTCTTCCGCGTCGCGGTCGAAAAGATGCGTCGCGCCCGGACTCCACCAAGTCACCCGGCCATCGGCATCCAGGAGAATAAACGCGTGTTCCTTTGATTGTTCCGCGAGCAAACGAAGGAATTGTTCAACCGGTGTTCTCTGATATTGCATCCGAGCATCCTTGCATCGTCGTTCATCACGCACATGCCCAGCCCCACTTCTACTGTAGCAATCCACCGGGCTCGTCTGCCAGTCCGTGAACAAACTTTTTCACGGATTCACGCAACGACGACGAGGTCACGCGGGTCAGCTTAAATCCTTAAGGGTTTTGTTTTCCCTCGCTTGCCGGTTGCAATCCAAAGGGTGCAGGGAGTAGAAACGGTCCAAAGCACACGTCTCGGCTTGCGAAACAAAATTACCGTATGCGGTGTCCTCAGTGTCAGCATGAAAATCCCTCGGCGGGCCGGTTTTGCGGCGAGTGCGGCGCGCGAATTGAGTCGCTATGTTCTACCTGCGGGGCCGCCAATCCGCCGAGTAACAAATTCTGCGGTGAGTGTGGAACCGCGCTCGTTCAAACTCTAGCCACGGCCAAGTTCACGTCCCCTGAAGCGTACACGCCCAAGCATCTCGCGGAAAGAATCTTGACCTCGAAGAGTGCGCTCGAAGGCGAGCGGAAGCAGGTGACGGTGCTGTTCGCTGACATGAAAGGTTCCATGGAGTTGCTCGCCGACCGCGATCCTGAAGAAGCGCGCAAACTGCTTGATCCTATAATCGAACACATGATGGAAGCCGTCCATCGGTACGAAGGAACTGTCAGCAATCTCATGGGCGATGGCATTATGGCGCTATTTGGCGCGCCACTCGCCCAGGAGGACCATGCGGTGCGCGCCTGCTATGCGGCTTTAAGAATGCAGGAGTCGGTGACGCGGTACGCTGATGGAGTGAGACGCGCAAAAGACGTTCCGATTCAGATACGAGTCGGTCTGAACTCCGGAGCGGTAGTGGTCGGTGCGATCGGAAACGATTT
>DATACQ010000659.1:0-12546 GCA_036258955.1 Binatia bacterium | reverse complement strand
GGACAAGATTTACATAGATGTCCGGCGCAATGAATCCCGGACTCTGGCAAAGACCATCCAGGGGAGGCTGTACGGCTCCCTTAAACAGAGCAATCCCGATCTGGAAAATCGTGGCGTGAAAACCGCGCCGTTCGCGGTGTTGGTGGGCACGCAAATGCCGGCCATCCTGGTAGAGGTCTCCTGTTTGTCGAATAGCGACGAAGTAAAATTGTTGGCAAGCGGAGACTACCGGGAAAAGATTGCGCTGGCATTGCTCGACGGCATTCGATCTTACGCGGCTAATATCAATACAATAAACAGGAAAGGGTAATTAACTCATGGAAGAGAGCAATGAAACACTGTGCGTCGGTATTGATCTAGGCACCTCGCGCAGCTCGATCTCCGCATCCAACGGCGAGCGTTACGTCATCGACAGCTATGTCGGTTGGCCAGTGGATATGGTGGCGCGCAAACTGGTCAAGAAGCAGGTTCTGGTAGGCCGCGAAGCTTTGGACAACCGCTCGATGCTGGAACTGCGCCGCCCGCTCGAGCGCGGCATCATGAAAGAAGGCTCGCAGAAAGACGAAGAAGCGGTGCAGGAGATCCTGCGCCACCTGGTTTCTTTGGTCGGCTTGAAGCAGAAATCAAAAAACCGGCCCAAGGTCCGCGCCGTCGTCGGGGTGCCTGCCGAGGCTTTTCGCGGCAGCAAACAGCATCTTCGCAATGTAATGGACGGCATCGCCGACAGCGTCATGCTGGTCTCTGAACCATTCGCAGTCGCCTACGGCATGGAAGCTCTGTTGCACGCTCTGGTCGTGGACATCGGCGCCGGCACTGCTGATTTCTGTGTAATGCAGGGGCGGTATCCAACCGAAGAGGATCAGCGCACGCTACCTAACGCGGGCGACTGGATCGATGAGCAACTTTCCAAGCTCGTTTCCGAACGTTACCCTGACGCGCAGTTTTCTATCCATATGATCCGGGAGTGGAAAGAAAAATGGAGCTTCGTCGGTCAGCCCAAGGGACGGGTTATGGTTACAACCCCGGTTAGAGGCAAGGCCACAGAGCTGGACATCACAGACGAAATGCGCTCCGCCTGCGAGAGTATCCTCGCGCCGCTCACCGAAACTATCATCGACCTTCTCAGCAAAGTCGCTCCGGACTATCAGGAAAACGTGCGCAACAACGTTATCCTGGCGGGTGGCAGCTCGTTGATCTCCGGTCTGTCGGATGCCGTGCAAAAATCGTTGAGCGAGCTCGGCGGCGGGCGTGCCACAGTCGTCAAGGATCCGGTATTCGCCGGCTCGGACGGCGGCTTGGCGATCGCGCGCGATGCATCACCTTCGGATTGGGAAAAACTTTCCCTCGCTTAGCAAATTAAGGGCAAAGCACATCTTCGTCCATCCGCGGTGCGAAGCCGCCAATAGCCGAATTTCGAAATTACTTGTAACCTGTGCGTATTGCCGGGAGTAAGCCCGGCCGGCGCGAGACCGGTTTTTTTTCTCGTCGACGGTCCGGGGCAAGGGGCCCGCTAGAACTGCCAGCGGCCGAGAAGATAATCTTGATGCCGCAACTCAGGCGCCAACGTGATCTCGTGTTTATGATCAACCGGCACAGGAAGTTCAAACCCGGCCAGCGCCATTCGCGCAAAAAGTGCCCGCACCCGCCGCCTGGTAACCACACAGCGCCCGGCCGCACGCCAGCTTCCTCATAAGCGCTCGGGGCGATCGCGCGCACGCTGTGAACAAACAGCTAATATTTTAATTGATTTTTCGCATGCAGCTGTAGTAATACAAACCCAAAATCTTATAAAGTGACTTGTTGATATTTCGCCCCGTCAGATTGTGTCTCTGTAGGAGACTAACCACGCATCGAGCTGGCCGAGCCGGTGTGAGCCCGCATCCAATCGGAACGAGTTCGATTCCCTTTTCACCGAAGCATTCATGATCGTTGCGATCACGTTGGACATCGAAACGTTTGAGCAGGGGGCGAGGCTGGAGAGCGCAGCCACAGAGTCATATAGTTTTGTGTCAGGCCCGGATCATTGGACGAAACTGCCAACGAGCTCGCCCGCCAATGATCCGGGGAGAAAATATTCCCAGAGACCGGTGAGCCTGTGGCTGAGGCATACCGGTCGGAAACATTGCTCGTGGACGGTTTTCACGGAATGATGCCCGGGCAGCACCCGTTAAGGTTTCGAGCGGTGAGCCACTATACTTTCTAGCGAAGAAATCATGTACAACAACTACTTTGGCCTGTCCGAGGCTCCGTTTAATATAACGCCAAATTCGCGCTTCTTTTTTCCTACGGATGCGTGCGACGAAATTCTGAAAGTCCTGCGACATGGAATCGTCTCGCGGAAAGGCGTGATCGTCGTCACCGGCGAGGCCGGTACGGGAAAAACTCTACTACTCAAGTTTTTGGAGCAGGACTTAGCGCCGGAAGTCAAAGCCGTCGTACTTCAGAATCCTCACACTGATTTCGACACAATCCTCGAACTGCTGCTCAAGCGCCTCGAGCTACATAGCCCTTGTGAAGACAGGACAGCGCGCCTTGAACGGCTAACTTGCCATTTGATTGAGCAGCGCAGTCACGGTGTCATGGTTTGCTTGCTCGTTGACGAAGCACAGGACTTGGACGCACATACCCTCGACGAAATCAGGCTCATGGCAAATTTGGAGTCTCAGGGTGATGCCCTCCTACCAGTTGTTCTTATCGGGCAACCCGATTTGAACGACAAACTGGATCAGCCATGCGCGGCCCGCATTAGACAGCGTATCTCGCTTGCTCGCACTACGCATCGTTTAATTCGCATGGAAGTAGGACCTTACATCCGGTCACGGCTGCAGGTGGCCGGTTACAGTGGAAATGCTCTCTTTGGTCCGGACGCCGTCAACCTCATTGGGGTTTATTCCGGGGGTATTCCTAGACTGATAAACTCCCTATGCGATAATTCCTTGATGCGCGCCTACGCTGCGAATGAAAGGATGATCTCAGCCGAAATTGTCGAGCAAGCGGCACGCGATCTGCGCATCACCAACGGCTTGCAACCGCGGAGAGAAATCACTCCACCTAAGCTACCCGACCTCTCGTCCCCATCTGCAAACACCGTCGAGCACGCTGCTAATGCTCGCGAGCAATCCCGGGCCGAGCCCGCGCAGCGATTGCTCGCAGAGTTTTGCGGTCCGGCACTACAACAAACGGATCATATTGGAACAACTCAGCGCGGCGAGTCATCCCCGGCAAACTTGCGTGAGAATGGATTGGAAAAATCAGCGACTCTGTCAGATTCGGTTACGGACGTGGGCTGCGCTATGATCACGTCGAAAAAGCACGCTCAAGAGCTGAGCGACTGTGTCTCCCCTCTAGCAAACCTTAAGGCGCACACGGAAAAGTTGCGCCAGAAGTTAGCCTGCCGTTTAGGCGGGTATTGCGTTGGGGCGACCCTAGCTGTGACATTGCTTCTTATCGTGAGTTCCGCTCGTTTAGGCGTCGTGTACAGTTCTAAAACGAGCCCTCAACATCGAAGTGTGGGCGATGCTCTGTCTCACTCCTATAGCGAGCGAGACCACATGGATCACTTCAGCAAAGCTCGTTTTGTCTCGCCGGCCATAGATCTGGCGCAAGAGCAAATCGATCTTGGAGATTTCCTGAACCGGGAGGGTAGCGCCCGCGCTCCCGGCACCAGTGCCAACGGCAAGACGACCGAAGGGGTAAAGGCTGCGCCTTCAGAGCGAAAACGCGCCGAGGAGCCGCGGCGCGCCGGAACGGGTGTTGCAGTGCCGCTGAACGGTAACCGAATCGAGGACACTCCGAAGACCGTCAGAGTCATTGCCGACTCGCTATTGAGGAAACGGCCGAGCGCTAGCGCCGAGATCATCGGTACTCTGGAGCCCGGCAGCCGTGTCACCGTGCTTGCGAAGGCAGGAGATTTCTACCAGGTACGGTCTCTTGACAACAGTCCGATCCGCGGCTACGTCCACCGGGAAGACGCCTTCTTCGAACGCAAAAAGTAATCTAGCCCTTCAGTTTTACCGGTACCCGGTTATATCGGCGGTTCAGCTCCTAAGCGCCTCCGCAGAGCGCAATCCACGGACCACCACAGACCCCTCGATCATAAACGCTTTGTAGGCGCTCTAATCGCGTGTTAATGTTCTCTGTGTGCAAACCAAGCTTCCGGAGAAGCGGTGTAAAACGGGACCAGCCAGAGAAGGCCAGTCTACAAAGGTAATTGTGGCTGTACGTGGGTCGCAACAACCCGGATAAGCGATGTACAACGATTATTTTGGATTCTCTGAGTCGCCGTTCAATATCACGCCCAATCCACGCTTCTATTATCGCACTCGATCCTACGATGAGGTTCTGGAAGTGGTGCAACACGGCATCGAAGCCCGCAAGGGCCTCATGGTTATCGTCGGTGAGGCGGGCTCCGGAAAGACTCTCTTTCTGAAATCGCTAGTTGGCGCGTTGGGGTCCAA
The DNA here is from genome assembly GCA_036258955.1 of Binatia bacterium. GTDB lineage: Bacteria > Desulfobacterota > Binatia > UBA9968 > UBA9968 > DATACQ01. Next base: position 8,089 of record DATACQ010000659.1, on the reverse strand, counting down.
CGTCAAGCCTGTCATCGTTCCTAATCCTCACGCTGATCTGGACGAGATACTCGGGCTTTTAGCGGAAAGATTAGACCTGCAGGGCCCACTGAATGACAGGACAGCGCGCTTGGAACGATTGACGGCCCATCTGGCTAAAGAGCGCAGCGATGGCCATGTTGTCGCCCTGCTGATTGACGAAGCCCAAGACCTCGAGGCGCAAGCCCTCGACGAGCTTAGAATCTTAGCTAATTTGGAAGTCGAAGGTGATGCGCTCTTGCCGATCGTCCTGATCGGGCAAGTCGAACTGAATCTCAAACTAGATGATCCTTCAGCGAGCAGGATAAAACAGCGCGTTGCGCTCACCCGGAATATTTATCCTTTGATTCGCAAAGAAGTAGGCGCCTATATCGCATTTCGGCTTAAGGTCGCCGGCTACGATCAGAAAGGTTTGTTCGATGCTGAAGCAATAGAGACTATAGCAGCCCATTCAGGGGGCATTCCTCGGATGGTGAACGCTATATGTGACAACGCTCTACTGAGAGCCTATTTAGCGCAGCAAAGAGTGATCTCAGCGCCTATTGTTGAACAAGTTGCGCGTGAACTGCGCGTCAGCTCTCCTCTTTCGGCGCAAAAACAAACTGCCGCCGCCGCACTTGAGCCACGACATTTCGAAAGAACTGTACCCCTCAACTATCGACGCGAAGAGCGTGCAATGCTGCTCGCTCCGGACGAGCAGGAGGATGAGCCGCCACTTGGTGGCGAGTCTCCGTTGTTAGGGGAGCCGGAATGGCAAGACGACGGAGAGACTCGCAAACGGACGCCCGCAAGCCGCCCCGAGGAGCGCTCCGGCTTGCTGCGAGGCTTGCCTTCAATGCGCACAGGCGGGTATGCCTTCGCCGGCGCCATTGCGGTGTTACTAGTCGCCCTCAATATTGTAAATTCTTCCCAGCTGGCGGGCATCTACTCGGCTCTTGCCGCGCGAACGCGGAGCACGGCTGCGGATCCTGCAGTTTCGCAATCATCGAGTTCACATTCCGCGAGTGGCGCGAAACCCGACCGCACCTTGAGTACTCGATCAACTGCAAACGATGTTAGCAGCAGACTCGGCCATTTAAACTCGGCAAATTCAAAGCCCGGCAGTGAAGTAAAGGCCAATGGCGCCTACAGCGCATCCGGCTCTGCGCCTGTTCAACCCGCTCCGCGCCCTGAGACGCGTCTACCCGAGGGGCAAGCAGCAGATACTTTCGCCGCGAGAAAAAGCGAAAGCAAACCTGCGGCTGTAACTCTTGAGGTGGTTGCACGCTCCAAGGTACGCGCGAAACCCAATGACGAATCTGAGATTATCGCGGAACTGGAACCGGGAAACCGGGTCACGGTGCTCGCGAAGTCGCGCGATTACTATCACGTTCGTTCCGTGGAAGATAGGACGATACGTGGTTACGTCCACCGCGAAGACGCATTCTTCGAAAGCACCAATCGTCGGTGATAGTTCGTAACTCGGCCAATACTCTTTCACTTACAGGATGAGTTCCGCTGGATTTTCCTGCCGCGTCACCCTATGCTTCTGAAGCACATGCGTTGAGCTCCGAGGTTAGATGCGCAATTTTCTCTTGCTCTTTGCCGGTGCCGCGCTTTTTTTTGCCTGCGCCGAGTCTTTCGAACATGATCCAAAAACCGCGGCCAAGCGCGCCGAAGAGTTTGCCCAGGCCGTGTTCGTGCGCCGGGATTTCGATAAAGGATATTCAATGCTGTCGGATAGCGGCAAACGCTACGTTTCCCCGGAAAAGTTCAAGGAAACTGTGACGAAATCGCATCCTAGGAACTACCCGAACAAAATCGCGGCCACCGATTACGAACCCATGGCAGGTGAGAAAGCCATTTATGTTTACCTCAGCGGCGAAAATGCCGGGGAGCAGTTTAACTATACTTTGACTTTGGATGGCACTGCCGCCACTGATTACAAAGTAACGCGCTTCAGCCGCGGCGGCGCCGGCAGTGGTTCACGGCAACCTTTAAACAGATAGGTCGAGCGCGATTTCGCCTGCCATTTGCATCCGTCCTAAGATACCCGAGAAAAAAAGGACCCGGTATCCGCGCTCTCCCATTTTATTACGCCAGGAGACCCGACTACGCTTTTCCAGAACAGCCGACAACTCGCTCCGCCACGCTTCGTCAGCGGCACGGAGCGCCGACACATCAATCCAAATCGCGGCCTTGTCAAAATGTTCGAGCGCTACGCAGATATCCTCGTGTCGCGCTTCATCTATCCACACTTAGCGCCGTTTTGGAATCCGTACAGCTGGCTGCTCAAGAAGCGCTTCCAATTAGCCAGGGCCAGGCTCATTCCCCCGGGATGGCCCCGCGGCCTTGCACCGCTTCGGGTACTGCTAGTGACGGATGTACACGCCGGAATTTTCCTTGATCCCGAAATCCTTCATGCGCTCCTCGTTTCGCTGATGCGCGAAAATCCCGATATCGTGGTGCTTGGCGGCGATGTCGTCACCGGTCATGTAGACGAGGTTCGCCAAATACTACCTGCGTTGGCGCCACTGGCCAAAGCGCCCCTCGGTGCTTGGTTTTGTTACGGCAATCACGACTACTTTGGCGGCGATCCGGAGAAGCTGCGCGCGAGCCTGGCAAGCGCAGGCATTGAGACGTTGAGAAATGATACGGTCCGGCTGCAGCACATGGATGGGAGTTTTGTCTTGGGCGGCATCGACGATCTGATTCTCGGCAATCCCGACTGGGACAAATTGACTACGCGTTTTGGCGTGCCGCATCTTTTGATGGCGCACAACCCGGATCACTTTTACGAAGCCCAGGCTTTTGGAGTAGCTTTAACCCTGTCGGGCCACACGCACGGCGGACAAATTCGTTTTCCTAAAGGTCCTCCACTGGTTCGCCAGAGCCGTTACTGTCTTGATGAGGCAGGCTATGCGTTTCGTTCTTCGCTTCTGATGGTGTCACGGGGTTTGGGTTGTGTGCTTTTGCCCTTCCGCTGGGGAGCGGATCCGGAAGCAGTATTGTTGGAAGTCGTAGCACCGCGATAGCGTGGACGCTATTTGGGCGTGCCGCGATTCTCGGCAGTTATTCTTGAGGCTAGGCCGACGCGCTCGGCGACAGCTGCGGGTTAACTGTGACCCGCCGCGATTTCTGCTAACCGCTCTACCTGATCTAAATCCTCAGCGCACGGCCGTAAGATGAATTCATCCACGCCCATGTCCGCCTGGAGCCGGATTGCAGCTTCAACTGCTTTATTCGTTGCTGGTAAGCTGCTCAGACGGCGCGCCGCCAATGCGGAATCGTATCCGTAGTTCGCGTTAATATAGCCCGCAGCATGCTCCGGGCCGCGCGGTCCCAATGCATAGTAACTCGCTCCCACCCACCGCGGCCGCCCTTCGCGTCCCGCGTCGGTCCAAGCTTGCAGGATCTGCCGCCACATCTGCAGCATGTTTTTCGGCTCGCCGCCGCCAGGCGCCATGTAGCCATGTCCCCACTGAGTAATGCGGCGGATCACCGCCGGCACGTAGCCCCCGATGAGGAGCTCGGGACTGTCAGTTCGCAGCGACGGTGGACCGATGGATCCGAGCTCGTCCGACAACGGTTCGCCGGCCCACAAACGGCGCAGGATACTCAACTGCTCATCCACCCGCCGGCCACGGCGGTGGAAATCAAATCCAGTGGCCTGATAATCGTCTTGCCGTACGCCGATGCCAAGCCCCAGAGTGAGCCGGCCGTTGGCAAGAGTATTGATCGTAGCAGCTTGCCGGGCCAGCAACGTGGTTTCGCGGGTTGGCCCGATCACCACGCTGGTCATCAGGCGAATTCGCTTCGTTGCACCTGCGGCTAACGCAAGCACCGCTAACGGCTCAAGCGCCTGGGATACCACCCGGTCGGTCACCGCCACGCTCGAAAACGGACCCTGCTCCGCCCGGGTGATCCATTCACGCATCACGTCGGCGGAAGCACGCGGGACCCGGCTTGGCAGGCCTAACGCGATACGCATTACTACGGCTCCCTCGTCACAGCGTGAATCCTTCAGGGAAATTGTCAGGCCGCGATCTTCCCGCGCCACGCGGCCAGGAGTGACTCTCGCTCGCTGCCATTGATGTGACTCAGAGCCTGCCTGACGATGTCGATGCCTACCATCTGATTCCACGCTTGAATCAAGCGGGTCGTCACCGGCCCGGGAACATCTGCCATAGGCCTCACGCCATTGATACTTTGCACGGGGAGAATCGTTGGGCTGGTGCTGGCAAGAAAAGCTTCTTCGGCGTTGTAAGCATCATAAGGAGTAAAGTCGCCGTCCATGACTTCGATACCGAGCTTTTTCGCCAGGGAAAAAATCGTGTGCTTGGTAATGCCGTCCAAGACGTTTTTATTCGATGGCGTGCAAAGCTTGTCGCCGGAGACCAAGAAAAAATTGTGCGCATTGGACTCGCTGATGTTGCCGTTGAGATCGAGCATCAACGGAATGGCCCGCGGATCGGCCTGCTTGGCCTCGAAGATCGCCATGTTGTGATTCATTTTGTTGGTGATCTTGGCTTTGGGCTCCAAACACTGCGGCGGGATCCTGCGGGTGGACGGGATAATCAGCTTTACGCCTTCTACGTACTGGCGCGCGAACTCCTCGAATCCGATGACGATGCAATAGACCGCTACAGTCGCGTTGCCGCCGGTGCGATTGCCGCGCGATGAACGCGGTCCTCGGCTCACGACCTGCCACAGCGCAACATCGTCGTCTCGGCCGAGCAGGGGCTTGTTGCGATCGAGAATCTCCAGCGTAATCTTTTCCATCTCCTCGGGTGAAACACCGCAATCGATGCGGGTATATCGCAGCGAGCGAAATAGCCGGGCGGTGTGCTCGCGTAACCGGAAGGGCTTGTGGCCGAATGTGCGGGTGACATCGTAAACTCCGTCCCCCGCGTTGAAACCGCTATCGAGCACGGATACTTTGGCTTCGCTTTCCGGCACAAAGGCGCCGTTCAGAAAAACCGTCATCTCGTTCATACTCGTATTCTCCTTTGCCTTCATCGCATCAATGGCCCCGGCCGACGTTTGACTCCTCACCCCGGCGCCCGCCGATGATGGAACTTGCAAGTCCTCCCAAACTGAGGAGCATGGCGGCAAAAAACGTCATGTTCATCGCCGCCACAAACGCGGCAGCATTCGCTGTGCTAACCCCCGTCGCGGCGGATCCTGTATAACGCTCAAACGCCAACGACATGGAAAGCCCGCCGAGAGCAACACCAAACACATTACCCAGGCCGAACGTAACATGATTGACCGCAGAGGCAAAACCGCGGTGCCGGCTCTCCATCATGGCGATCATCGCCGTCGAATTAGCCGGATTGAAAATCCCATTGGTTATGGCGCCCACAACGATCAGCATCGCCGGCAGCCACCAAGGCGAATCCGGACGCAGGACAATGCCGATTCCAAGCGAGAAGAGCATAAACACAACACCGACGCTGGCCGGCAGGCGCGGCCCGAGACGATCGGTGACATAGCCGCTCAGAGGCGCGAGAGCCACGGTAAGCATGGACGGAAGCATGAAAAGGACTCCCATCTCAGTCGCACTCAGTCCCAAGATATCTTGCAGGTAAAAGGGCAACAAAAATCCGGTGAGCGTGTAACACAGGGCGATAATAAGCAAGCTCACCACGCTCATACTGAAGCGGCGAATCTTAAACAGCGCAAGTTGGACTACCGGGTTTTTGGCGCGCGCTTCATGAACGAGAAACGCGCCCAAACTAACAAAAAAGACCAAGGCCAAGAAGACCTTGGTCGACTCGCCTATGAGTTGCTCCGTGCGCCGGTCGAAAATCAAAACGAGCGCGCTGGTCGTGATGAACAACAAGGCGGCACCCAGATAGTCGATGGCGGTTGGCTGAGTTCGTGCCGGCGCAACACGGTTTTTCAGATTCGCGAGTGAGAGCGCCGCGCCGCAAAGGCCAATGGGGACGAGAAAGAAAAAACTCCAACGCCAGCTCAGGTAGTCGATCATGAAGCCGCCAATACTCGGACCCATGACAAATCCCACGTGGTGCGCTGTGGTCATATAGCCTTGCGCTCGTCCCGCGAGAGTCTCGGGAACCGCTTCTGCAGCCAGTGCCCGGCTTGATGACTGCAACATCGCTCCGCCGACGCCCTGAACGAAGCGCATTACTATGAGCTGCAGCAATGTCTGCGAAAGGCCGCAAAAGAGCGAACTCAACGCGAAGATCAAAACCCCAGCGCGAACATTTTTTCTCTACCCCAAACGTCCGAAAGCCGCCCGAATATGATCGACAACCCAATGTTCGAAAGCTGGTAGGAAAGTAGCGCCCAGGATATGCCCAGGAGATCGGTGGATAAGCTGTTTGCCACGGTCGGCATGGATATGCCGACAAGCCGCGTGGCGGTACCGGAAAAGAACGTCGCGAGGAGGGCGGTGGAAAGAAGCAGATAATTGACGCGCGAAGCCACTCAGGACGGTTCACTTTCTAAGGATTTCCATTTAATAGCGCCGATTGTGCGCTGCGGCAATCCGTTGATCGCTGCGTTCTGCAATAGAGTTGTCATGTCTCCCCCAAGCGCCCTAAGCTCTAAGAATTCGTAGTGATGGCCGGAAGTGTATTGGAACAGGACCGCGCAGCAACTTGACAGGTTGCGCAACCGGGCGGTAAATGGAAATGGTTGTGCACAGGTTAAGTAGATGCTGGCGAGCGCGTGAAACTCGAACTTTTCGACTATACGATTGAAGCCATCGAATGGGGCGATCGGACCTGCCTCAATGGCAAGATGCTGGCGATCAGCCGCCGCGACCTTGAAAACCAACTAAGTGAGTTTTCGTCGGGCATTCGCATTGATTGCGAATTAGCACGTCCAGGCGAATCCAAGCGGATCGTCCATGTATTGGATGCGGTGCTGCCCCTCGCAAAAGTAAACACGGGAGATTCAGCGTTCCCTGGCTTCAACGGCCCGGCGGCACTTGCCGGCACGGGCCAAACAACACGGATCACCAATTTACTCGTGACTGTCACGGGGCGTTTCCCGCACCCCGAATTGTTGAGCCCCATAGAAACCCCGCGGGATGGAATGCTCGACCTGGCGGGGATCGGCGCCGGTTACTCTTACGGCTCCGACAGCTTTCACCTCATTTTGTCCTTGAGCCCTGATCCCACTCTCTCCAACACGGCTTTCGATCAAACTGTGAGGAAAGTCGCGCTGCGCTGTGCGGATTACCTCGCGCAAATGGAAAAAAGCGCCGTCGAGCCGGAGCGACGAATCATTGCGCTAGAACCGGCGAACGGATCGCTTCCGAAGATCGTGCTGATCTACCAGGTTCAAAGCCAGATCCTTGGGGCGCGGACTTTTTATTACGGTGAGGAAATTTCGAAGACCCTGCCGACGTTCGTGCATCCGGCTGAGTTCTTTGACGGTGCCGTGGTGAGCGGCAATTACAAGATTGAACGAAAAATTCCCACAGCACTGCATTGCTCTAATCCATACATATGGGAGCTGTTAGAGCGTCATGGCCGATCACTGAATTTTTTGGGTGTCATTCTTTCGCGCGGCTATAATGACAGCTTCGAGCAGAAGAAAAAAATGGGCCTTTGGGTGGCGCGGCTCGCGCACAATCTCGGCGCCGACGGCGCCATCGCTTTCATGGAAGGCACCGGCAACGGAACCGTGGATTTTATGCAAACGGTCAAAGCGTGCGAGGACCAAGGCATTCGAACCGCCGCCGTATTGCACGAATCCAACGGACCCAAAGGGTATGAGAGGCCGCTGTTGGATCACCCTAAAGAGGCCGACGGCATGATTAGCAGAGGCAACGTGTCGGAGAAAATCTATATTCCGCCATTGAACACGGTCATCGGCGGAACCGAGATTGATTTACATTTCAAAGCGAAACAGGACCCAGGCCAGCCGTTCTTGTTTGACCCGACGATCTTTTTTGGCTCGTACAGCAAGATGGGCAGCAGCGGATTTCGCGCAGAGTACGAGGAGTAACTATTCACCACGAAGTGTTCATAAGCTTACGCTCGCCCACCAACGATGAAAATGGCCCGCACTGTGCGTGCCGCCGTCCGAGAGCAAGCCTCTTCGGTCGCGGCCAATA
>DATACQ010000658.1:0-2679 GCA_036258955.1 Binatia bacterium | reverse complement strand
TGCGGGGCATTTGGTACGTCGTGTACGCCGCAGCGGCCGCTGGGAGCGACTATGGTTTCCGCGGAAGGCGCGTGCGCGGCCTATTATCTTTACGGGCGCCATCTGCAAAAAAGAGCAGACGCGCATGCCGGTTGAAGTAGGCAGACCTTCTGTTATGGACCCCAAAGCCCGCGACAGCGTGATGCGTAAATGCCGGGAATCCATCGCAGTAAAAGAACAATTCTTTGCCGAGCACGCCGAGCGGATCGCGGAACTCTGCCAGCGCATGGCCGACCGTTTTAAAGCGGGCAGCCGATTGTGGGTGATGGGCAACGGTGGCAGCGCCTGCGACGCGCAACACGTGACCGTAGAATTTCTTCATCCCATCATAGAGAAACGCCGTCCCCTTCCGGCTCTCGATTTGACCAACCACGCGCCGCTCCTGACGGCCATTGCGAACGATACGGATTTTAGCAAAGTTTTCGTGGATCAGTTGGACCTCTGGGGACAGCCCGGTGACATGGCGCTTGCTCTCTCAAGCAGCGGGCAGTCTCCCAATGTGATCTACGGCCTTCAGAGGGCGCGCAAAAACGGCATGCTCACAATCGCTTTCACGGGCAAAGACGGCGGGCGAATTGCGGATATCGCTGAATATAACTTGATCGTGCCGAGCTTCAGTATCCACCGCATTCAGGAGTGTCATGTGGCTCTGCTGCACATCGTGTGGGATCTGATTCACGTCGCCCTGGGCGAAGAGGACGTCCTATGACGAAGGACGAAGGCGATTTCGATCCGGAAGGGATGATCTGTCCGGCGCCGCTTCTGGATCATAAGCACATTATCCTCGGCCACGGCAGCGGCGGCAAATTGACCGGAGATCTAGTCCGCAAGCTCTTCGTGCCTGCTTTCACTAACGAATGCCTCGACCGTCTCGACGATCAAGCGGTTTTCAATCTCCAAGGAACACGGGTGGCGTTTACCACGGATGCGTTTGTGGTCACTCCGCTGATTTTTCCTGGCGGTGACATCGGAAGGTTGGCGATCAATGGCACCGTCAATGATCTAGCCATGAGCGGCGCCAAACCGCTGTACATCGCGGCCGCGTTTATATTGGAGGAGGGGCTCGAGCTCGAGGAGCTCTCCCGGATCGTCGCTTCCATGAGGCAGGCGGCGCATGAGGCGGACGTGCAGCTGGTTACTGGTGACACGAAGGTCGTTGACCGCGGCAAAGGCGACAAACTATTCATCACCACCACCGGGTTGGGTATTTTGGAAGAGCCGATCGCTCTTTCGGCCAACCAGGGCCAGCCGGGCGATAAAGTTATCTTGAGCGGCACGATCGGTGATCATGGAACCGCCATTCTATCGCGCCGCGAACACCTCGAGTTTGAGGGAACGATCGAGAGCGACACCGCCGCCCTGCACACGCTTGTTGCTGCGATGCTCCGAGCTACGGATCAAATTCATTGCATGCGTGATCCCACGCGAGGCGGGCTGGCAACAACCTTAAACGAGCTTGCGGCGGCATCCGGCGTCGGTTTTGAGATTGATGAAAAAACCATCCCGGCGACGGAGAGTGTCCGCGGCGCGTGCGAGATTCTTGGGTTGGATCCTCTTTACGTTGCCAACGAAGGAAAACTTGTGGCGCTCGTGGCAGCCGAAGCAGCAGAAAACCTCGTCGGGAGGATGCGGCAACATCCGTTGGGCGCGCAGGCAGCAATCATCGGGGAAGCTGTTGCGCAGCATCCCGGAATAGTAATCTTGAGAACCGAAATCGGTGGCGCTCGGGTCATCGACGTTCTCCGCGGCGAACAGTTGCCGCGCATTTGCTGATGCGCGACAACCGGCTGCTGCCATGGGCGATAAGCTAATTGCAGAAATCAACGATACAACTGCAGGACTTCTTCTATGCCGAAAATTCTCGTTGTTGAAGACAATCAACTTACCCGAATTACGTTGGATCGTTTCCTGCGCTCACAAGGCTATGAGGTCGAATTAGCAGAAGACGGCGCGCAGGCGATCTCGCTGCTTGACAAAAACGAGTTCGACCTGGTGCTCTCGGACGTCATGATGCCGAATCTCAACGGCTGGGATCTGGCAGACCACCTGAATTCGGTCCTGCCAGAGACACCCGTGGTGCTCATGACCGCCTATGCTCAGTTGCAATCAGCCCAATCCGCTTTGCGTTCACCGCCTGAGGTAGTCCTTAAGCCTCTTCAGCTGAGCGATTTGCTGTCAAAGATTCGGCAGAAACTGGATCAGAAAAAATCGAATTAGCAGTTTCGCAACCGCCGCTGATAAGAGTGCCGGGTGATGCTGCTTCTAACGTTTGCTCCACTCCTCGAGCAGAGAGAAATCGTAGATCTGCTCGGCTGTCGGGAGCGCCTTTAATCCCATGTCCCTTCGGTCCAGTTCAAACTCAAGCTTCATGGCATTGGCCGTCGGGCGGCCGTCGGGCGATGAGCGTCATCCCTCCCGTCTCGAGTGTCCGGTTGAGATTAGAACCGAACCCGAGACTCGAGGCTGTCTCCGTGATCGCAACGACTAGGGCAGAGTCTTGCCCGTTAAAGCATGGCGACCGTGTTACCGAACCCGGATTGGTATCGGATTCCTAAAGCGGAATGGTCGTCCAAACCCTTGGTTTACAATCACTTGATTGATCTCTGTGGACGGTCGCAACGAGGCAATCGCGATATCGTT
>DATACQ010000657.1:0-2259 GCA_036258955.1 Binatia bacterium | reverse complement strand
TCCTGATCCTCGGCGGCGGCTTCGGCGGCCTCTACACGGCGCTGGAATTGGAGCGGTTGTTTGCGGGGACGACCTGCTTAGAAGTAACCCTCGTCAATCGCGACAATTTTTTTCTCTTCACTCCGATGCTACACGAAGTCGCAGCCAGTGACCTCGATATTACGACGATTGTCAATCCGATCCGCAAGATGCTGCGCCGCACGAATTTTTTCCAGGGCGAAGTAATATCGATCGACCTGGATCACAAGCGGGTGGCAGTCGTGCACGGCGCAGATCCGAGTCACTGCCATGAGCTTACCTATGATCACCTCGTCCTGGCGCTCGGCTCGGTCACAAACGACTTCGGCATACCCGGGCTGGAGAAACACGCGCTTACGATGAAGTCCCTCGACGACGCGGTCTATCTGCGCAACCGACTGATTGAGAACCTCGAACAGGCCGACTTCGAGTGCTGCCCGGCGCTGCGCCGACCTCTGTTGACGTTTGTGGTCGCGGGGGGTGGTTTCGCCGGCGTAGAAACGGTGGCGGCGATCAATGATTTTCTTCGCGAAGCCTTGCCCCACTATCGTAATCTGAGCGAAGCCATGCTGCGAGTTATGCTCGTGGAATACGCGCCGGCCATTTTGCCCGAACTTGGCCAGGAGCTGGGAGGATACGCACAAAAGAAGCTGGTCCAACGCGGCATCGACTTGAGGCTCAATACAAAAGTCGCGGGTCTCTCCGGAACTGGCGTCACGCTCGGCAACGGTGAAACCATCCTATCCAAAACGTTCATCTGGGCGGGAGGCATCAAACCCAATCCATTGCTGGAATCGCTGCGTTGCGCCAAGGATCGCGGCCGGATTGTGGTCGACGAGTTTCTCGAGCTGCCGGACCATGCCGGTGTTTGGGCGCTGGGCGATTGCGCTTCAATCACGGATCGGCAAACGGGCCGGCCTCACCCGCCAACGGCCCAGCATGCCCTGCGCGAAGGCAAAATCGTTGGCCGGAATATCGCGGCGGCGATTCGGGGCAAAACCAAAACTCCCTTCGAGTTCAAAATCATCGGCCAATTGGCCGCCATTGGCCGGCGCACCGGCGTCGCAAAAGTCTTTGGCATCAAATTTTCCGGCTTCACCGCTTGGTGGCTCTGGCGCACGATTTACCTGAGCAAGCTACCGCGGTTCGAAAAGAAGGTGCGCGTCGCTCTGGATTGGACCTTGGACGTGCTTTTCTCCAAAGACATCGTCCAGTTCATGCCGCGGACGGCTAGCGGCCAATCGAAGACGCAAGAAGGGCACGGCTCGTGACGTGCAGCCTTGGGTCGGGAACGGGGAAGCGCATACTCAAACAGCGGCACCTATTGGGAGCCGCGCAGCATCTAAAATAGCAAGCACAACCACCAACATCTTTCGATTAACCAAGGCCTCGAACAAAACGGGAGGCGAGAAGTGAATAATCACTACGATGTCATCATCATCGGGAGCGGCGCCGGCGGCGGCACCTTAGCTTACAAGCTGGCGCCCAGTGGAAAAAAAATCTTGATTATCGAACGCGGCGATTACGTGCCGCGTGAGAAGGACAACTGGAACCCACGCGCCGTCAATCTCGAGGGAAGGTATCAAACCAAGGAGAGATGGCGCGACCGAGCCGGCAATGAACTGCATCCCCACACTAACTATTATGTCGGCGGCAATACCAAATTTTACGGCGCCGCGTTGTTCCGCTTGCGCCGGGAAGACTTCGGTTTGATACGCCACCAGGGCGGCGTCTCGCCGGCATGGCCGATCTCGTACGATGACATGGAACCCTACTATGGCGAGGCGGAGCGGCTCTATCACGTACACGGCGAGCGCGGCGAAGATCCGACCGAACCACCAACATCCTCTCCCTTTCCGCATGCAGCGGTCAGTCACGAGCCGCGAATCCAGCAACTCTCGGATGATTTCGCCCGTCTCGGACTGCGGCCGTTTCATACCCCGCTGGGGGTTATGCTCGATGAGAAAAGTCCGCGCGCCAGCAAATGCATCCGCTGCAACAGTTGCGACGGCTTTCCCTGTTTGCTCGACGCCAAATCAGATGCCCAGGTGTGCGCGGTGGATCCGGCATTACAAAGGCCCAATGTCAGTCTGCTCACTCGGGCGTACGTCGAACGTCTGGAGACCAGTGGATCCGGCCGCGAGATTAACAAAGTTGTCATACGGCGCGATGGCAGCCGTGAAGAACTCTCGGCGGACATCGTGGTGTCATCATGCGGCGCCATCAACTCAGCGGCATTGC
>DATACQ010000656.1:0-4594 GCA_036258955.1 Binatia bacterium | reverse complement strand
TATGGGGCGTCAGTATTTTTGGTACTCTGGCATCCGGGCCGGGCTTTATCCCAGGCGCTCTTGTATCAAGGCAAAACCATCACCGTAATCAGTGTGCCACTGAGATAGCTTCTTACCCTTGAAATGTTAAACAGAACGAGTTTAAGAAACCTATTGCGCCAAGCACGCCAAGTTCGCAAAGGGCGCGCTTACACCCCGATATTGTCAAATGATAACTGGTGTCGTTTGCGTTTTTGCGCGCGAAATACAATTTGTTCCTATATTGTCGCGCAAAATTTCCAAATACGTTTTCGGTAGGTTTGGATTGTATGAGGAGATGAGAGCTTGCAAGACCCGGAAGACTCTAAAGATCGTCCAGTTGGCAGAGATACAATTAGGTCACGCCTCGTTCTTGAGGTTGCTTCCGAATTGGTAGATCAGCCGGAGTGGCGATACCGCCAGGCGCGGATCGGGCTACGCGAGCAAGGCGGAGACGGGTGGCCGGTGGTTCTTTTCGGCAGCGACAGCCCGGCGATGATCGCGCAAGTGGCGCGGGGCGAGGTCCAGGTAGCGATCATTAATCCTGCCGCACCGCTCGCTCTGGCGTTGCGCGGTAAGGGACCGTTTCAGGAGCCCATTGCGGTCCGGGCTATAGCAGTTATTCCCTCACCGGATCAGCTCGCGTTTGCGGTCACAAAACAATTCGGCTTGAATTCCTTGCGCGAGGTTGGCGAGCGTCGATTGCCCTTGCGGATTTCCATTCGCGGACAGATGGATCACTCTCTACATCTTGTCGTGAGAGAGGTTCTGTCAGCGGCGGGCTTTTCATTAGAGGATATTGTTTCCTGGGGTGGTCAGGTGCGCTACGACCCAGGCCTGCCTAAAGGACCGAACCGGCTCGGCGCTGTCTCGCGCGGCGAGGTCGATATGATTATTGACGAGGCGGTGCGCAATTGGCTTGACGTCGCGCTGGAATCGGAGATGCAGGTGTTGCCTATGGATGAACCGATGTTAGCGCAGCTGGAGTCGTTGGGATTCCGGCGGGCCGTGTTGCGGAAAGCGGATTACCCAAAGCTCCGGCTTGACGTGCCTACCTTGGATTTTAGCGGTTTCCCCGTTTACACCCACGCAAGTGTGCCGGACCCGCTCGTTACTGCCGTGTGCGCCGCCCTCGAGGCGAGAAAGGATAAAATCATTTGGCAAGAACCGGGGCCGCTACCGCTCGAGAGCATGTGCCGCGATACGCCCTCAGGGCCGCTCAACATCCCGTTGCACGCCGCCGCGGAACGCTTCTGGAGCGAGCGCGGCTATCTCGCGTAATTGCAGGCGGCATCGGTTGTGCAGTCAATGTTTACGAGCTCAAGACCTTCCATCGTTAGATAGATTCAACGTTTTTATCTTCGCCACTTCAGGCTCGCCCCTCGTTCTCGCGGTAGCTAGGTTCAACTGCGGAATCCGGGATCAACTGAGAATCCGAGTAGCCGCGAAGCTTAGCCGCCCATGCGATCCCTGTAAGTATCTGAAGGATCTCCGCTAGGTCTTCACGGCTTCGAGAATCCGGAGCGCCGTGGGAGTTTCTATAACTCGGTTCAGCTGCAAGTCAGCAGAGGCGAATAGATCGGCAAACTCGGACTCCGTTCGCTCCCGGCCACCGGGTCCCACAAGCATCTCGACGTCGAACAGTTTTGCAGACATACTCTCCGGCCCCGATCCGATCAGCATCTCGCAAACGAGCACACGGCCATCATTCTCCAGAGCGTTTTGACAATTCGTGAGGATGCGCGTCGAGGTCTCATCGTCCCAGTCGTGTATAATATGTTTCAGCACACAAAGATCGCTCGGACCCGGAAACCCATTCGCGAGTTGTGGATCACCGCCTTCATTGCAAGCCGTCGTCGCGTTTGAGCCTCCTCACCTGGAGTGATTGTGCCAATATCTCGACAAGCTGCTGGTGATCGATGGGTTTTACCAGATGGTAGTCAAACCCCGCCTCGCGCGCTCGTTTACGATCCTCTTCCCTACCCCATCCGGTCTCAGCGATGAGAGTGACATTTCGAAATTGCGGTTGACCGCGCAACCATTGGGCCAGTTCATAACCGCTTATTCTGGGCAAACCAAGATCGATGAGAGCGAAATCCGGAACAACATTTCCCAATAGCTTCATCGCGCTCGAGCCGTCATACGCCACGTGAACCTCATGGCCCATAGCTTCGAGTAGCCGCTGCAGGGTAAGCGCCTGATTCTTGTTATCATCGACTACCACGATCCGGGTTGGGCCTTCTTTAGAGCGCGAAGTGGCCGTTGCGGCATCAGCTTCTGTTGCTTGAGGTAAAGAGCTAATGCCGGCCAGCGGTAGAGAAACAACAAACTCGCTGCCCTGACCAGAGCCGGAGCTCCTGGCTTCGATCTTGCCCCCGTGAAACTCCACAATATCACGGGCAAGCGTGAGCCCCAGCCCGAGACCTCCATACTTGCGTTCGGTCACCGTACTGCCCTGAACAAACATATCAAAGATTCTCGGCAATAAGTCCGGAGAAATTCCGCCGCCCGAATCGATAACTCTGGCAATGGCGTGCTTCTCCTTACGCTGGACATCGACGCGGATCTCGCCTCCCGATTCGGTAAACTTTGCCGCATTGTTTAGGAGGTTCAAGAATACCTGTGACAGACGCATCGGATCGGCTTCGAGCATCAGCGGCTCAGAAGGCAAATTGACAGTCAGCTTGTGCCCTGCTTCATCAATCACCGGCCGGCTCGTTTGGATCGCACTGTTCACGACAGTAGCGAGATCGATACGCTCTTTTCGCAGAGTTAGCTTACCTCTGGTGATGCGGCTAACATCGAGAAGATCGTCGAGCAAGCGAGTGATCTGAACCATTTCCTTATCAATAAGCTCGCAATAAGTGAGAAGGTCACGATCACCAGGTCGCGTAATCTCAAGGATTTTGACGGCATTGCTGATGGGAGCAAGTGGATTTCTCAATTCATGCGCTAAAAGCGCAAGGAAGTTGTCCTTCTGCTTGTCAGCTTCCAATAGCCGCTCCTCTATTCTTTTGCGCTCGGTGATATCGCGCGCGATCTTTGAAGCGCCAACGATAGCGCCGTCGGCATTCCTCACCGGAGAAATGGTCAGAGAAACGTCGATATGTCTCCCGTCTTTTCGCACACGCACGGTTTCATAATGGTCTACCCGCTCACCCTTGCGGATCCGCGTTAGGATCATTGTTTCCTCATCAGCATGCTCCGGTGGGATCAGCAAAGTGATGGAATGCCCAATGACCTCATCTGCTCGATAGCCAAACAGTCGTTCGGCACCCACATTCCACGTGAGAATGCGACCTTCTAAATCTTTACTGACAATAGCGTCATCGGAAGACTCAACGATCGCGGCAAGCATGGCCTGGGCATTTTGGGCGCGCCGGCGCTCGGTTACGTCCCGGAATACCAGCACAACGCCGACGATACGGCCCGAGGCGTCGTGTATCGGCGCGGCACTGTCGTCGATCGGCACCTCTGTTCCGTCGGCGCGAAGCAACAAGGTATGGTTAGCGAGCCCAACAACGTAGCCATCGCGCAACACCCGTTCCACGGGATTCTCAGCAGTTTGGCGCGTGAATTCATTTATAATGTTGAAGACCTCCACAAGTGGGCGCCCAGTCATTTGTTCTAAGCTATACCCCAACAATTTCTCTGCAACCGGATTAAAATATTTCACTCGCCCTTCGCCGTCGGTTGCAACGACGGCATCGCCAATACTGCTTAGTGTTATTCGTAGCTGCTCGCGGCTCTCTCCAACTTCGCGTTCCCCCGCCCGGCGCTCGGTAATGTCGCGAAACACAAGAACCGCCCCGGTGGTCACGTTCTCATCGTTACGGATCGGCGCGGCCTGATTCTCAATAGCGCGCGCGGTGCCATTTTTTGCGACCAAGAGCGTGTGATTGGCCGGGCCGACAACCACCCCATGTTGGAGCGCTCGCCGCATCGGGTTCTCGGCAGGCCGCCGCGTCTGTTCGTCGACGATTTGAAAGACTTGCTCCAACGGCTTGCCCAAAGCGTCGTTGTACGCCGAGCCCGTGAGCGATTCAGCGATCCGGTTCATAAACGTCACTTGACCCCGCGCGTCCGTCGCAATCACGGCGTCCCCAATGCTCTCAAGAGTGACTCGAAACCGTTCGCGCTGCTCTCGTTCGCGTGCTTCATCCTCTTGGGCTTTTTGGGTCGTCGAATGAAGACTTTCCGCCAGCAAGCTGATCATTGTGCCGGCAAGGAAAAAAACGACGAGTTGCGCAGGTGCGCTAGGTTCCGAAACAGCGAACGAGTATCTAGGCGGCATGAAGGCATACCACGCGATCAAGCCACTCATGCCCGTGGACAGAAGCCCCGGCCGCAAGCCTCCAAACCACGCGCACAGGACAACCGCAGGGTAGAAGAAAATGAACGGGACGGCTTCGCCAAAGGTCGGGTTGAGAGCTGCGCGCAGAAGAGTCGCGACTATCACCGCAAGAACAACAAAACCATACCGGGTGATGGCCGAAAAACTGCGCGTTGGGACCGTAAGCATTCTTGGGCTCCTGCTCTTCCGGCTCTCCTAGGGGTGGCAATGGCAATTCTGGGT
>DATACQ010000655.1:0-1623 GCA_036258955.1 Binatia bacterium | reverse complement strand
GGTCCGCCACCGAAGCGAGCACGGGAAAACCCATCGCTTCGAGTCGGAAGTAGGATGGCGCTGTAATCAGGGCGGCGTCTACCTGTCCCTGTTGCAGCGCGAGAGCTCTTGCGGCGGCATCCGCGCCAATAGAGACCCAATGAATGGTCTTGTCATTCACGCCGAACTTTCCCAACAGCGCCACGCTCATGTGATAAGGCGGATCGCCGATCCGACCAATGCCGATCCTCCTGCCGGCGAGTTGTTCCATGCGGCCGACGTTTTTCGCGCCCACCATGGCAAAACTGCCTCTGTTCAGGAAGCTGCTGTTCAGTGTTAAGTTCGGATCTCGAAACGCGGCCAGCAAGCCAAGATCAGCGCCCGTGGACGTCATCGCCGCCTGGCCGCTGATCACCGCGGCCATGGGTGCCGGGTGGACTGCATAAACGAGCTCGACGTCAAGGCCGTGGTTGCGGTAATAACCGCCCGTCTTCGCAAGCCAGAGAGGCCAAGAAGCCCCGCTGCGGGCACCCACCATGACGACGGCTCTCTGGACAGGAGTTTGGGGACGTGCGGCTGACGGAGACAATATGCCGAGGGCGGCCACTACTGCGATACACCAAAGCTTTAAACCAAATCTAGAACCTGCCGGCTTTAAAGCGCTTTTCATGCTGCACCTGATCGCGCCCGGCTGATGTTTGCCTGCCTCACAGAGCGTCTTCCTTGTCCGGCAAGTCGAGCCAAGAACCCTTGGCAGGTAGCACTCCTTTCACCGCGCGCAAACGGCGAAAATCATTCCTCGCCGCATCTCTGATAACGTGCGGCGGATCCTTGCCCTGTTCGACTGCTTTTACGGCCTTCAAGAGAAATTTCCTTAAGGCGATGATGGTTTTGTCACTATAACCAAGATGCTCTTTGGTGCGATCGTAAATGGGCCCCATACTTTCGGTCGCACAACCGTCTTGCTCAGCGGGGATGACGCACTTAATGCCCGAGTAGATCAATGTCTTCTGTAGTTGCCGGTCCTGCATATAGTTATTGCCGGCGTTCAAAAGCCGCCGGTAATTGCCGTCCACCCAACTGCGGCCCCGCGTTTTCTCTTCTTCGGAAAACGGCAGATCGCGCATCGTCAAGATGTATAACCACGTGCTGGTATCGTCGATGGGCACCCAGAAGCGAAAGGCGCGCTGGTCATGGGCTTGAAAGCTTGCGGTCGCGGGCCCGGGAACAATGCTGAAGCTCGGCATAATGAAAGGACTGACCCGAGCGTATTTCTGAGTATCTCCCAGATTGCGAATCGAAATGGCGCGCAAGCCATAGCGCGACTCTTCTGCCTCGAGGCGCGGCGCGCCGTCTCGGTTGAGCCGGGTGAGATCAGCGATGTTATTGCAATGCAAAAACGTTGTGTGGCTCGAATCGAAGTCGCCCTCCAAGCCCTGGAGATAGTTACATTCGAGGTAAGCCTTGATCACGTGCCTGTTTGGCGCGGGCATGCTGAGCCATTCGTACGCCGGAAACAGAGGCATTTTCTCCGGCGGCCCCAGGTAGGCGAACACGATGCCTGCATATTCCACGCAGGGATAAGCCTTGTGCCTGAGTTTTTGCTTGAAGTCGCTTGAGGGTGGCTCCGCCGGCGTCTCCAGC
>DATACQ010000654.1:0-3206 GCA_036258955.1 Binatia bacterium | reverse complement strand
GAATTTGAAATCTTCATCAACCAGAAGACGGCTCAACAGCTCGGATTTGAGATCCCTAGACGTGTGCTCTTGCGAGCTAATGAGTTAATTGAATAATCGATATTTAAGCCCGTAGCGCGCGGATCCGCTCTTCCGTCGTGGGATGGGAATAATGGTACGCCGAGTACCAAGGGTGCGGTGTCGGATTGGACAGATTCTTGATGGTCAGATTGATAAGCGCGTCTTCCATGTCTTTACTCTTGCCGAGAGTCTGCACGGCAAAGTGGTCGGCTTCGTATTCATGACGGCGTGACAAGCGGTTCATGAGCGGGCTCAAGTAAAACGTCGCCGGCCCGGAAATCAAGCTGAAGAGCACAAGCGCCGCATGGCTCGAAGGATTGAGTCCAAACGCCGTGTAGAATGGCGTATAGTTCAGCAATAAGCTAAGCACGAAAAGGCCGATCAGGAGAAAAATCAACTGCACGACCAGCATGCGACGAATATGTTTCATTTTATAGTGGCCCATTTCATGCGCTAGCACCGCCAAACCTTGGTCGATGCTCATCTGGTTGAGCAGAGTGTCGAACAGAACAATGCGTTTTGCCTTGCCAATGCCTGTAAAGTAGGCATTGGAGTGACCCGACCGTTTCGAGCCATCCATTGAAAAGATGCCGCTGGTCTTGAACCCTACCTTGTCTGCCAGAGCCAGAATGCGGTCGCGGAACTCGCCTTCCTTTAGCGGCTCAAACTTATTGAACCAGGGTGCGATCAACACCGGGTAAAGAATGATCATAAGAAACTGAAAGCCAGCTATGAAAAGGAAAGCCCAAAGCCACCAGTGCGGCCCAAAATTATCCATAAGCCAGAGCACGACCCAAAGAAACGGCACACCGATGACGATGCCTAACGCAATCCCTTTTAGCTTATCCGCTAGATAGAGCCGCCACGTGGTGTTATTGAAGCCAAACCGCGCCTCGAGACCAAAGGTCGCGTATAGATCGAGCGGAAGAGTCGTGACCGAATAAATCAAACCGACCGCGAAGCAGAAAAGAATTCCGCGGGCGTATGCGGCTTGCGGCACGATAGCGGCCAGTCGCGCAGTCGATTGGTCAAGAAGCGGTAAGATCCCGGAGAACAAAACCCCCAAAGTGACCAGGCCGCCGTAGATTTCCGACCAACGGGCAAACTTTCCCTTGGCCATGGTGTACTGGACTGATTTCTCGTAATCGGCCGGATAGATTTTTCCGGCCATGAAATCCGGAACATGGTGCGCGGAGCGGCGGGCGCGAACGTGCGCCAGGTTGACTTCATTAAGGCCGAATTCGACGATAAACTCGAGAGCGAATAGGGCGAGGAATAAACCGACAACCAGTTGTTCCATGAAAATGGACAACCGCAAGCAGGATTGTAAGTCTCAGGCAACGGGCGCTTGAGTGGTGGCCGGCGCGTAGTTGAAGACCAGCTTTCCTTCGCTCTCGTCCACTTCGACTTTGCCGCCGTTTTGCAGTTTGCCGAAGAGTATTTCATCGGCGAGAACGCGCTTGATCTCATTCTGGATCAGACGAGCCATGGGCCGAGCGCCAAACGCGGGGTCATAGCCGCGTTCCGCGAGCCAGCGTCGCGCCTTCTGCGTGATGCTCAGGAAAACTTTCTTCTCATTGAGCTGGCGGTCGAGCTCCATGATGAACTTGTCCACGACCTGCTCAATGATCTCCATGCTCAACGAATTGAACACGATCATTGCATCTATACGGTTGCGGAACTCCGGGCTGAACATCTTCTCGATGGCTTCTTTGCCTTTACCGGCGTTAGACTGAGCACCAAAACCTAGCGGGGCGCCGCTCATCTCGCGCGCCCCCGCATTGGTGGTCATGATCAATATGATATTGCGAAAGTCCGCCTGCTTGCCATTGTTGTCCGTAAGTGTCGCGTGATCCATGACCTGAAGCAGAATGTTGAAGAGATCCGGATGCGCCTTCTCAATCTCGTCGAGAAGGAGCACGGCGTAGGGATTGCGGTTGACGGCGTCGGTCAACAAACCACCCTGATCAAAGCCGACGTATCCCGGAGGCGCGCCGATCAAGCGCGAAACCGTGTGCTTTTCCATGTATTCGCTCATGTCAAAGCGAATAAACTCGATTCCCATGATGTGTGCCAGCTGTTTGGCCACTTCCGTCTTACCAACCCCGGTGGGACCGGAGAATAAGAAACACCCGATCGGTTTTTCAGGATGGCCGAGCCCCGAGCGTGACAACTTAATGGTGCTGGTAAGCGCCTCAATAGCGGCATCCTGCCCGAACACGGTGAGTTTGAGATCACGGTCGAGGTTCTGCAACTGCTCCTTGTCGGATACGGAGACGCTGCGCGGTGGGATCTTGGCGATCTTCGCGACGATCTTCTCTATGTCTTTGGCGCCGATGGTCTTCTTGCGCTTTTCAGGCGGCAACAAACGAGTGGCAGCGCCGACCTCGTCAATGACATCGATCGCCTTGTCCGGCAGGCGCCGATCATTGATATGCTTGGCCGACAGATCCACCGCCGCATGGAGTGCGCTACTCGCGTAATGGACGCCGTGATGCTTCTCGTACTGCGGCTTCAGGCCCTGAAGGATCTTGTAGGCGTCTTCACGGCTGGGCTCGGGCACCTCGATCTTTTGAAAGCGCCGCGCGAGGGCGCGGTCGCGCTCGAAGTAGCTCTTGTAATCATGATACGTGGTGGACCCGATGCATTTGAGTTCTCCAGAAGCGAGCGCGGGTTTAAGAATGTTCGAGGCGTCCATGGAACCGCCGCTCGTCGCGCCGGCGCCAACGATCGTGTGAATCTCGTCGATGAACAAGATCGAGTTAGGCTGCTTCTTAAGCCCGGTCAGGACCCCTTTGAGGCGCGCCTCGAAATCGCCGCGGAACTTGGTTCCAGCGAGGAGCCCGCCCATATCAAGAGAATAAACGACGGCCGACTTAAGGGCATCCGGAACCTCACCCTGGTGAATCCTTAAGGCTAGGCCTTCTGCCAAGGCGGTTTTGCCGACGCCCGGGTCGCCAACGTAGATCGGATTGTTCTTGCGCCTACGGCAGAGCACGTGAATCGTGCGCTCGATCTCGTCATCGCGCCCGATCAGCGGATCGACATCTCCCCTGGCCGCCTTTTGAACGAGGTTGACCGTAAAAGCTTCGAGTGGATTGACCTTCTTTTGGCCCTTTTCCTGCTCACCTTGCTCTTCTTCGTTG
>DATACQ010000653.1:0-2141 GCA_036258955.1 Binatia bacterium | reverse complement strand
GTTCTTGTCGCCTTTGATAATCTCCAACGCCACGTGAAAATCCATCAACTTTTTTTCTATCCACTCCGGGTTGTTCTGCACGACGCTGTAACTCTGGTTGAAGCGGGAGTCGAGCTCGCCGCGCTCGATGGCAAGGTCGATTTCCGGGCTGGCGTAACCCGCCACAAACCTGGGATCCTTCATGGGCAGCAAAAAGGCGAGCAGACGGGCAATGTTGTAGTTACTATGACCAACGGATTGGGCGCCGATGCGAATCCCTGGTGTCGTGCGCAGTTTCTCTAAGTTGGTGACGCCAAGCTCTTTCCTGGTGTAAAAAATATAGTGCCCGCCCGCGTCGGCCGCGCCCAAATAATGAAACTTTTCGACTTGATAATTGACGCCGGTTCCGCCCAGGATGGCGCTGGCCATAAACCCCGAGCTGACGCTGCCGATTGTGAGCCCGTCACCCTTGAGGCTGTAGACATGGTTTGCGGCTTTTAAGCCGCCGCCTCCTGCCATAAACTCGTGGACAATCGTGGGATTTCCAGGAATATATTTGGGGAGGAATTGCGTGATTGCCCGGGCGCGCATATCGCCGCTGCCGCCCGGCCCACGGCCCTGGATCACTGTGATGGTCTTGCCCTGGTAGAAAGGAGCTTGGGCCATGCTGATGGAGCTAAACAAAGGTGTCCAGGGGCCAAGAAGGGCCAAACTGGAAATCAAGATCACTTTGTAAAGGCCGGTTGTTTCTGTCATCCCGCTCTCCTTGAAATGTCTCAATGTGTAGTCTCGTGCGAACTCCCAGGAAGATTAGTGAATCGGCAAGGTTTGTCAAGCAAGTGATCCGCACAGAGTAAAGGGGTCGGGAGTCTTTGGGATGTAGGACTCCCGACCCCTTCGTGCCTTTCCCGAGATCGAATTATTACAAATTGACACATCGAGAGGCTGTCTCTATTCTCATCTGGACAGGTCGCATCTGCCGGCGAGGAGGGCAACACAATGTTAAACGCCATCGTGCTGTTAAACACCGAACGCGACAAGACCAACAAAGTGGCTGAAGCTCTCGTGGAGGTGGAAGGAGTCAGCGAGGTCTATTCGGTCGCCGGACGCTACGACTTGGCGGTTATCGTTCGCACCAGCGACAATGACCAGCTTGCCAGAGTCGTGACCGAGCGCATCCGCGCCGTTCCGGGTATCACCACGTCGGAGACACTCATTGCTTTTCGCGTCTATTCGCGCCACGATCTCGAGCGAATGTTTTCCATCGGTATGGAACATCCCTAGCAGGCTGCTGAAAAAGATCCATATGCTCGTCAGATTGTGCGAAAACTCCGTTCATGATTTCCTTCGACGGCGCTCAGGACAGGCTAGGTCACCACGAACGGAGGACGTATCAGCGAGTTCAGGTACTTATACGTTCACCCTGAGTTTTTGTCGAAGGGCTCCGAAGCGTTTTCACACAGTCTGTCGTTCCGATCGCCCGATTTCGCGTCAACGTACAGGAGTACGCCTCCGCTCCTCGACCGTGGCGCGCCTCGCCTCCGGATCTTTTGAGCAGCCTGCAAGATGGCTCAGACGTCGGGTGTATCCCGTGCTGCAATGTACGCATTCGCGCGAAAGGTCTGCGCCTACGAAGTTAGAGTTCCGAGTTTCGTGTTTCGAGTTTCAACCCAAAACCCGAGACCCGAAACCCGAAACTACTATTCGCGCGCCGTTCTGGCAGCCTATTTCGCCGGCCTGTAGAACCACACGTCTAAAAAGCTCGCTCCTGAACCGGCGGTTCTCTATCATGCCCTCGCGGGTCCAAAGATAGAGCCGTCCGTCGCGCCAAAGCCGAGCGAGAAGTTCGATGCCAATCTGCGTTCTCGGATGCGGCCATTGACGGCCCAGCAGACTCGCCGCATCGGTGGAACAGTCTAATTCCAGGCCTTTGAGGAAATTAATGATACGGGTGGTGACGAAGAGCGTGTAGATATCGTCTCGCACAAAATGATCGGTCTCGATCGCGAGCGCGGTAAGCCGCGCGCGCACGAAGTCTTCTTCCGCAAATGTCAGGCCGCGAGCGATGGGCGCTTTGGGTGTTTGATAGAATGGGGACGCGCCGAGGAGGACCGGCAGCCGGGCATTGAAGGCGAGGGTCTGTATCATGCTTTCCAAACTTT
>DATACQ010000652.1:0-6153 GCA_036258955.1 Binatia bacterium | reverse complement strand
CTGAAATCTGATCACTCCAGCACTCGGCGCTCCGGTATTCCTTTATGTATTACGCGTACAGGCCCCGCCACAACATAGCTTTAGCCACCCGGTCAATGCCCATCATCAGCGCGGCAAGGCGCATATCGACATTGTGCTTCTGGCTCATTTCGAGAACATGATGAAAGGTTCTCGTCAAGATATCCCTGAGTTTTACGTTGACTTCATCTTCAGTCCAGAAAAAATTCTGCAAATCCTGAACCCATTCAAAGTAAGAGACGATCACGCCGCCGGCGTTCGCGAGGATGTCCGGAATGAGAAAAATATTCTTATCGCGCAAAATCGAGTCGGCAGCCAATGTAGTGGGGCCATTGGCGCCTTCCGCCAGAATCCGGCATTGCACGCGGGCGGCGTTCTCTTCCGTAATCTGCATCTCCAATGCCGCCGGCACGAGAATATCACACTTTACCTCGAGCAGCTCGGAGTTCGTGATCTTCTCGCCATACGGGCAGCCCTCGAGGCTGTGATTCCTGTCCGCGACTTCAAGAAGTTTGTCGACGGGCAAACCCGTCGGCTCAAGGTAGCCCCCGGTCCTATCTGCCACCGCGATCACTTTTACACCCAGCTGGGCGAGCTCTTTGGTAACGACGGAGCCGACGTTACCGAAGCCTTGCACGGCCGCCGTGCATCCGATCAGATCCAAGCCCAAATGTTTGGCGGCTTCTATAATCGTGTAAACGACTCCCCGCCCGGTGGCTTCCCGCCTGCCGAGAGTGCCGCCGATGGCCACTGGCTTTCCCGTGACGACCTCGGGCACGGCATGCCCTTTATGCTGCGAGTACGTATCCATGATCCAAGCCATTACTTGTTCATTGGTGCCCATATCCGGTGCCGGCACATCGACTTCAGGACCGATAAAATTGAGGATTTCAGCAGTGTAGCGGCGGGTGAGCGACTGCAGCTCGTTGCGTGACAGTTCCGCGGGATCGCATGCGACGCCACCCTTCGCGCCCCCCAGGGGTAGACCGACTAGAGAGCACTTCCAGGTCATCCACATCGCTAATGCGGAGACTTCGCCGAGACTCACCTCCGGATGATAGCGAATGCCACCCTTGAACGGCCCCAGCACGTCGTTGTGCTGTACTCGATAACCGGTGAAAACATGGACTCTCCCATCATCCATCCGGGTGGGCACGCTAACAATCATCGCGCGATCGGGCCGCCGCAACCGCCTCGCCACATTGGGATCCAGGTTGAGTTTCGCCGCGGCTATGTCGAATTGCTCGATCGACAAGTCGCTCGCAGGGCTTTGGACCTCAGCCAACACCATAACTTCCTCCGAGAACTTTCCGCAGGCGTTCTTGTGATTTACACACAGAGCAAACCTCATACCGCAACTCGAGCAGAGAGCCGCCGCGTAAAGCGTCCCGGGCTGGCTGTCTTTCGGGGGCGGAGCCACCATTTCCCAGAAACCGGCTCACAATTGTAAACCGTAAGTTGTGAGTTGTCAGCTACCAGTTCTTGGGATTCGAAGAAATCAACTAGCAAAACTTAGAAAGAAAAAGTGAAGAACGGCACTGACCCTATTGACTGCGACCCAAGTGGCTTGCTCCTCGATCGGTCGGTCCATAATGCAGACTGATCGGCCTTACCCCGGAGGCCAACGCATGAGACGCCCGCCGAGCAGATGATAGTGCAGGTGAAAAACACTCTGTCCCGCATCGGCGCCGTTGTTGACCACCACGCGATAACCGCTTTCTGCAACGCCAAGTTCCCTGGCTAGTTTGGCAGCGGTCATGAAAATCGCTCCGATGATGTGAACGTCTTCCGGCTGCAGGCTGGAGACCGATGCGATATGTTTGCGCGGCACTATAAGGACATGGACCGGCGCCTCGGGCCTGATATCCTTGAACGCCAGCACGGTGTCATCCTGGTAAACGATCTCGCCTTTGAGTTTTCCTTCGATAATCGAGCAAAAAAGACAATCCGGCATCTTCGCTCCTCCTAGTTCCGCCGCTGCGTCCGCTTACGGCTCTTCACCGGCGACCCGCGCAAAGATCTTTTCGCCTTCGATCTCGACCGCCAGTTTCTGGAGTGCGGCTCCCAAGCACGGGCCCCAAACACATTCCCCAGTGGGCGGTTCGAAAACCGCGCCGTGATTGGCGCACATGAGATAACGCTGATCGACTGTGAAAAACTGATTGTCAACCCAATCCAGCGAAATGCCTATATGCGGGCAGCGATTCACGTATGCGAATAATGCGCCCTGATAATTGATCAGCAGAGCTTCGCTCTCGAACTCGCCGCGCCGGATCCTGAACTTCTTGCTCGCGCCATGCGCTAACTCGCCAACTCTGGCAACCAGTTTGCGCCGCGATGTTTGCTCGGCTTTTACTGCCATATTCTCAGTCCGCCAACGCTCGCAGATCCCCTTGCGGGCAGCCCACCAAGACCTCTCCAGCTTCCACTCTCACCGGCAGCCGATAGAGTGTTTCGCCTTTGCACGGCCCGGCGATACAGGTCCCTGTACCGAACTCGTACAGTGCGCCGTGAGTGTAGCACATTAGATAACGACCATCCTCGCTGACGAACTGGTCGCGTATGAAATCGAGCGGAGTGGGCATGTGCCGGCAGCGGTTCACATACGCATGGAACTGACCCTGATCGTTCACCAGAAAAGCGTCAATGCGATACTTTTGGCAAATGAGCCAAAATTTCTTCACTGTGCCCGGAGCAAGTTCTTCAATACGGGCAACCGCTCTGCCGCCGGGCCGGCTTTCGCTCTCCATGTAGCGTCGATCCCGCGAAAACTTCCAACGGCGAAGAGCCAAACCGACGAGGTACAGAGACAGGAAAAATAACGAGAGATAGATCGTGACTTCCATCGAGTCGGGCCGAAGAACTACTTCGGCTCTTTCTCAACATAACGGCGAATGCGCTTCACTTCCCCGGGGGTCTGCCGGCCTGCAATACCCATCACCTTCATGAGCTCGGACGTCATCTCTGCGGTAACCTGATCCTGGATACTTCCTTTCCCGTCGGGATCGGCCTTCAAAAAGGTAAGAATTTTTTCCTTGGCGACGCCGGTGCGCTCGAGACCATCGAGAAACTCGCCATAACCGACCCGGCCGCGCAATTCCTCCACGCGGGTCAGAAGTTTTTTACAGTCCGCGCAGGTTCGCGCCAGCATACCGGCGTTTTCACCGCAATAGCTGCAACGTGCCATGAGCCACTACTTCGATTGCGTCATCGCCGCTTCCCACAGAGCCTGCAAGCCCTCGCTCAACGGCGCATTGGCCGCGACCACGCCCCGATGACGCGGCTCGCGTTGGTTGAACAGGAGATCATTGCCGCTGCCATCGACGACCTTGCCACCTGCCGCTTCGACCATTAGAGCCCCTGCGCAGATGTCCCATTCGAAGATCGAGCGAAACGTCAGCGTACCATCGCCGTCACCCGCCGCAACTTTGGCGAGGCGGTAAGCAATGCTGCCAATACGTTTCATTTCGCAGCGGTCGGCGAACACCTGGAACTTGCGCTGTGGCTCCGAGCGGCTTACTAGCAGTCGCGCGCCATCGACAACCTGCCGCGGAGTCACGCGAATCGGCTGATCGTTCAGGAAAGCTCCGAACCCATCGGCAGCTTTATACATCTGGTTCTGCGCGGGATTGAAGATCACCGCAGCCTTGGGCCTGCCGTTTTCGACGAAAGCAATGGAGACGGCAAACTGCGGCACACCTTCGATGAATTCCTTGGTTCCGTCGATTGGATCGATCACCCAGACCCGCGAATTCCCCAAACGCTCGGCGCTGTCCTTATCTTCCTCCGACAGCCACGCATCATTTGGAAAGCGCTCGCGTATGGTCTCACGAATGAGCCGATTCGCCTCCAGGTCGGCCGACGTGACCGGATTGTTCTTACTCTTCTCCTGAACGTCATAGCTGCCCTTGAACAAAGCCATGATCGCGCTGCCGGCTCGCGTCGCGGCACGCTCTGCGGTTTCCAGCTCTTCGCGGTACGGGAAAGATCCATTCTCGTTCACATTCACCTCTGCTCCGCCCCTCGCGGGGGCCTCCCCCAATCGGCTGAGCTGCGCAACTCAGCGCCGGCACGCTTTGTCTCATCGAGTGCTCGCTGGGAGTCGCCCGGACGGAGATCAACTCCGCGCACCGCGTCCTCCAAAACCATAACCTCGAAACCGTGCCGCAGCGCGTCGAGCGCGGTTTGCTTCACACAGTAATCCGTGGCGAGCCCGCCGATCAGCAGCCGGTTGACACCGCGGTTGCGCAGCAAGCGTGCCAAAGGAGTGCCATTCGCATCGACAGCGTCAAACGCAGAATAGCTGTCTGAGTCTGCTTCGACGCCTTTGGAAACGATCACTGCATTTCTTCTGAAGGCGAGGTCGGGATGGAATTCCGCGCCCCATGTGCCTTGAACACAGTGCGGCGGCCACGGGCCGCCCTGGGTATTGAAGTGCGTCGTTCGCTCCGGATGCCAATCACGCGTGACGATGATCGGTAGCCCGGCGCGCTCGAACTCGGCGCTAAGACGATTGATTGGAAAAATCACCCGGTCACCGTCAGCGACTCCCAAAGCGCCGCCCGGGCAAAAGTCATTTTGCACATCGACGATGATCAAAGCATCTACCGGCATCGAATTTCATTATAAAGCATGCTAGCGTCCTTGCAATCAACGCATCCTTTAGCTCCATGACAATCGAAGCCGTTCTCTTTGACGCAGCCGGAACATTGATCAAGACCGCCAGGTCGGTCGGCGAAAGTTACGCCGCGCTCGCGCAGAAGTATGGCCTCGAGGTCGCACCGGCGGAGCTGGCGCCGCGCTTTCGCGACTCTTTCGAGCGTTTCGCGCCGCTGGCGTTTCCCGAGGCCAAAACCTCGACGGTCCAGGCGCTGGAACGCGCCTGGTGGAAAAAGGTCGTCCAGCAGGTGTTCTCCCCATTCGGCCCATTTGCCGAGTTCGATTCGTATTTCGAAGAGCTGTTCGCATATTTTGCGCAGGCGGGCTCATGGGTTCCCTACCCGGAGGTCCGGGAGACTCTTTCGGCTCTCCGCGAACGGGGCGTCAGGCTCGCGGTGGTGTCGAATTTCGATTCACGTCTTATCGCGATTCTTGAAGGTCTCGACCTCGCCTCCTTGTTCGACCGCATCTTCGTCTCCAGCTCGGTCGGTTACGCGAAGCCCGACCCGCGCATCTTTGAGTTCGTGCTTAACGCGCAGCGTCTTGCCCCGGAGAAGGTGTTGCACGTCGGCGACAGCGTCAGCAATGATATCGTAGGCGCCACCGCAGCGGGCATAAAAGGGATTCTCGTGGACCGGAAAGGGACGCATGAGCACGGCGCCGTGCAGCGCATCGGGAGCCTGCGCGAGCTCTTGGACAATTTTGACTGAGAGTACGGAGATTTGATGACATCATCTTTCTGGCAAGAAGTCGCGGTCGACGGCAGCACGATGCGCATTCATGTCAGCCTGCCCGAAGGTCCCGGACCGTTTCCGGCGCTCGTGGTCGCGCAGCACCAGGCCGGGGTCGATGAATTTATCCAGTCCATGACGAAACGTCTGGCTGATGCGGGTTACGTTGCCGCCGCGCCGGATCTTTACCACCGCGACGGCCCGGAATGCGCGGAGGATGCGAGGACACGCAGCATGCGGCTCCGGGATCGGAACGTAATCGCCGATACGAACGCGACCGTTTCCTTTTTGCAAAAACACAGCGCCGTAGCGCCGGAGCAACTTGGTGTTATCGGCTTCTGTATGGGCGGCCGCATCGCTTATTTAGCGGCAGCGACGGCTCCGGAGTTTAAAGCCGCAGTCGCCTACTATGGTGGAAATATTTTTCGCGCGTGGGGAAGAGATACTCCCTCGCCTTTCGAGCGAACGGGGAAAATTCACTGCCCGCTGCTCGGTCATTTTGGCGCGGATGACAAGAACCCGTCGCCGGAAGATATGCAGAAACTCGATGCCGCGCTAAACAAATTCAACAAGCCCCATGAGTTCTATTCGTACGAAAACGCCGGCCACGCTTTTATGGACCACACGAAAGAAAGTTACCGCCGCCATGCCGAAGAGGCTTCATGGCCGCGCACATTGGCATTTCTAAAGCGCCACCTTCGGAGTGGAGTGTTGGACTGATGGAGTAATGGAGTATCGGGTCGGA
>DATACQ010000651.1:0-16641 GCA_036258955.1 Binatia bacterium | reverse complement strand
GACAGGTTTTCGCGATTCATCCAGACTTAAAGCATGGGAGTCCAAGAGGTCATCATAGCGCAACCGCGGGGTTTCTGCGCCGGCGTGGAAATGGCCATCGAAACCGTTGAGCGCGCCCTCGAGCGCCACGGCGCGCCCATCTACGTTTTCCACGAGATTGTCCACAACGACCATGTGGTTCGCGATTTCGCCGCCCGGGGCGTCCATTTCGTTCAGTCAATTGATGAAACTCCAGTCGGCGCTAAGCTGATCTTCAGTGCCCACGGCATATCGCCGGATGTGTGGCGTCAGGCAAAAGAAAAACGCCTGGAAACGATCATCGATGCTACCTGCCCCCTGGTCGCCAAAGTTCACCGCGAGGTGCGCAAATTCGCTGCCCAGGACTATTGGATTATCTTAGTCGGCCATCAGAAGCATGACGAAATCGTCGGCACCAGCGGCGAAGCGCCGGATCGGGTGCGCGTTGTGGCGGACGTTACCGAAGCCAAAAGCGTGCAAATCCCTGATCCCGAGAAAGTCGTAGTGCTCACGCAAACTACGCTGAGCGTAGACGATACGCGCGCGGTCATCGACGTCCTCAAAAAGCGTTTTCCTAGCCTCGTTACTGCGGCGAAGGAGGACATCTGTTATGCGACGCAAAATCGCCAGGACGCGGTGAAACAGTTAGCCAAGGAAGTTGATTTGGTCCTCGTAATCGGTTCCCGCAACAGTGAGAATTCCAACCAGCTGCGAAACGTCGCCGAAGCTCAAGGCGTGAAAGCTTATCTGATCGATGATCATCGAGCGATTGAGCCCAAGTGGCTGCAGGGCAAGCACAGGATCGGTTTGACGTCCGGCGCGTCGGTGCCGGAGAGCCTAATCCAGGAAGCCGCTCAATTCTTCAGGAGTCGGGGCGCTCGCATCTCCAGCATGGGTTTCAGCGAAGAAAACATCCATTTCACCCTTCCCAAAGAGATCAGCGATTTCGCTTGAACTGCTACCCGCCGCATGCTAGCTGAGCGGAGTCGCTGGTCGGTTTGCCGGAAAGCCGCGTAACTGCATTCCAGCGGTTACGCAGCAGAGATTCTTCCGCCGGAGTATAAGTGTCCGCCTGCCCTGAATGACATAACGCAATAGGGTCGTGTTCAAAGCGCCGGAACGACGCATCGGCTTGAACCAATCAATTACGAGATGATCACCACGGCCGGCTGATCTTACCTATGGAAGCGCGCAGCACCAAAGATCTGCTTGCAGGAGTTGCTCTGGCGGCGCTTGGTCTGTACGTGACGTTTGCCTCGTACGACTTTACTTACCTGTCCGATGAAGGGCCGGGGCCCGGCTTCCTGCCCTTCTGGTTAGGTCTCGCCATTTTTACGCTCGCCTTATGTCTGAGCGTGATCAATCTCGGTCGAACACCAGCGCCGGCCGGCGCGGCGCGCCGGCAGTCATGGAGCGGTGAAAAAAGAGCCCTCTCCGTCTGGCTCGCTGTGATGAGCATGATTTTACTCTCATCTCTTTTGAGTTTCACCATCAGCTTGATGCTCCTGACGGTCTTCATAATAGCGTTTATGGAAGGACGATCGCTCCAGAGCGCGATTGTAGTGGCGCTAGGACTCGGCATCGGATTTCACCTGATCTTCGTCGTGATGCTGGGACTCTCTTTACCAACGACTCGTTTAGGTTTTTAAGAAAAAAGCGAAATTGATCGCCCTCGATAACCTCCTGCTGGGATTTTCCGTGGCTTTAAGCCCGGGGAATGTTTTTTGGTGCTTCGTCGGCGTGTTTCTTGGAACCGTAGTGGGTGTTCTTCCCGGGTTGGGTCCGCCCGCCACCATCGCCATGCTCCTTCCTCTGACATTTAAACTGGACCATACCACGGCGATCATAATGCTGGCCGGCATCTATTACGGCGCCAAATACGGCGGCTCCACCAGTTCTATCTTGCTTAACGTACCGGGCGAGTCTGCTTCCGTGGTTACCTGTCTGGACGGGTATCAATTGGCCAAGCAAGGCCGGGCCGGCGCTGCTTTGGGGATTGCTGCCTTATCTTCTTTCGTCTCGGGCACCATCGGCGTGCTGGGCTTGATGCTGGTCGCGCCGCCGTTGGCGCGCTTTGCTCTCAGGTTCGCCCCGCCCGAGTATTTCGCGCTCATGGCGCTCGGGCTTGCCATGGTTGTATTTCTCGCGGGCAAGTCGATGATCAAAGCTCTGCTTGCGTTACTCATTGGGCTGTGGCTCGCAACGGTAGGAACAGATCTATTCAGCGCCGAATCGCGATTTACCTTCGGTCGCTTCGAGCTGCTGGACGGTATCGATTTTATCGTCGCCAGTATCGGCATTTTCGCGATTGGCGAGGTACTCGCGAATCTGGAAACACGCGGCGGAAGTGAATTCTTCAAACTCACAGGCGGCCTCAAAAACCTCCTGCCGACGTTTGCAGACATCAAGGCTTGTCGCTTCGCCTTTGTAAACGGTTCGGTGGTAGGCTTCATTATCGGCGTCCTGCCGGGCGCAGGCTCCACGATCTCGTCGTTTCTTTCTTACGGTCTCGAGAAAGCCGTCTCGAAACACCCGGAGAAGTTCGGCACTGGCGTCATAGAAGGCGTTGCCGCGCCGGAAGGCGCGAATAACTCAGACACCGGTGGTTCGCTAGTGCCGCTCCTGACTCTCGGCATACCGGGATCGAACACCACGGCCATTCTGCTCGCAGCACTAATTCTCTGGGGATTCAGACCGGGGCCGTTGCTCATTCAGGATAATCCGGGGCTCTTTTGGGGGCTGGTTGCCAGCATGTACGTCGGCAACGTGATGCTGCTGGTTTTGAATCTGCCGCTGGTGCCGCTGTTCGCGCAGGTTCTACGAGTGCCTGCGTACATGCTCTATCCCGCAATTCTCGGTATATCGATGGTCGGCGCCTATAGCGCCAGCGCGAGCTTATTCGATCTGTGGATGTTGGGATTTTTTGGCCTGTTGGGATACGTTATGCGGAAGCTGGACTTCCCCGCCGCGCCGCTGGTGCTTGGACTCGTATTGGGCGACGGCATGGAGCGCGCATTACGGCAATCACTGATGATGTCACAGGGTGATTTGTCGATTCTGCTGACCAGGCCGTTGTCGGTAGTGATGCTGCTCCTGACCTTGGTCATAGTAATGATGCCGCTTTGGCGCAAGCTCAAAGTGTGGCGCTTGAGAGCCGCGGATCAAGAAGCTTGATGGCTTCGTAGAATCGGAAATAGGAGGCCGTATGGTACCGAGCAGTATCTCACTTGTTGCCGTTGTGCTGGGGCTGGGATTTGCGGCGCCGCTGGCTGCGCAATCATTTAAGCCGGTGAAGCCCATCGAAGCGGTGGTGCATACTGGGCCGGGCGGCGGGTCCGACATCTTCGCGCGGGCCATCGCCGATATGCTCGAAAGGGAAAAACTCGTGCCGCAACGATTGCAGGTCCTCAATAAATCGGGCGGCGGCAGCGCCACAGCTATGGCATACCTTGCGGAGAAGAGAGGTGACACCCATACGATCGGGTTCTTCACGGGTGTCTGGGTCACGAACCCTTTGACGACGGCGGAAGCAAAAGTGACGGTAAGAGACTTAACCCCGATCGTTCGCCTGGTTCTCGAGCCCGCTGTTGTTGCGGTGAAGGCAGATGCACCGTATAAATCCATGCGCGATTTCGTCGAGGCAGCGAAAAAAAATCCTGGCCAACTCAAGCAGTCCGGCGGGTCTGTGACCGGTCGAGACAACCTGGTGCGCCTGGTCATCCAGAAGGCGACCGGCAGCAAATGGGTTTATGTTTCCTTTCCGAGCGGCGGTGAAAGGATCTCTAATTTGCTCGGCGGCCATGTCGATCTGATGGTGATCGAGCCTCAGGAAGCCGGCGAACATATCAAGGCCGGCAATATGCGGGTGATCGCGGCCGTCACCGACAAGCGCTTGCCCTCCTTTCCTGATGTTCCAACTTTAAAAGAGCAAGGCATCGACGTTCCCGTTATACCTCAGGCCCGCGGGGTGTTGGCGCCGCCCGGAGTTTCGCGAGACGTGGTCCTTTATTGGGAAGGAATTTTTGACCGTTTCACCAACACAGCGCCGTGGAAGAAATACCTGGAACAAAATCAATTTGAAGATGGGTTCATGAAAGGAGCGGAGCTGAACAAGTTCTTGGACGCTCTCACAGTGCAAATGCGCGAGGTACTTAAAGAAGCCGGCGCGAAAGTAGTGCGGTAACGCAGTTTCGTGTTCCGAGTTCCGAGTTTTGAGTTTGAACCCGAAACCCGAGACCCGAAACCCAAAACGGGATAATCCATGAACGCCACCCAACGCCTGGCAAGCTATGCCGTTAACCTGCGTTACGGCCAAATTCCCCGGGAGGTCCTCGACCGTGCCAAGGCCTGTATTTTAGACATCCTCGCGGTATCGCTTTACGGCTCCACAAAACCGTGGAGCCGCGCTGTAGTTTCATTCGTGCGCGCTTCCGGCGCAAAGGGCCGCTCCACAGTGTTGGGTCAGAAATGGCACGCGAATGCCGCGCAGGCCACGCTGGCCAACGGCGCCATGGCACACGCTTTTGAGCTCGATAATGTGCGGCAACCCGGCGCGGGCGTACACCCGGGCGCAACGGCGTTCTTACCGGCATTCGCCATGGCGGAAGAGAAAAACGCCGACGGCAAGGCGATGTTGACGGCATTTGTAGCCGCCTGCGAGGTGGTATCCCGGGTCGGGGTTGCCGCAGGCAATTCTCTCGAAAAGAGGGGATTCCATGCGCCGGCGCTCACGGGGACCTTTGCCGGTGCGGCGGCGGCGGGCAGGCTTTTGAGCCTGAGCGAAAAGCAAATGGTGCATGCGTTCGGCATTGCCGGCTCTTATTCGGGCGGGTTGATGGAGTTCTCCCGGTGCAGAGAAGGCGCAATGATCAAGCGCCTCCACCTGGGCAAAGCAGCGGAAGGAGGGGTAAACGCCGCTTTCCTCGCAAGCAAGGGATTCGCCGGTCCCGAGAGTGTCCTAGAGGGGAAATTCGGGTTCTGTCAGGCGTTTGCCGATGCGCCGCAACTTGAGGCTTTGACGCAGGGCCTAGGCCGTGACTTCGAGTCGATGAATATCTGCATCAAGCGTTTTGCCTGCCACATCAACGCGCACGCGCCGATTGAAGCTTTAAGCAAGCTCGCCAAAGACCGAAGGTTCGGTGCCGACGAAATCGAGGAGATCAAAATCGCCGGCATTGAAAAGCTCGTGACGCATCACGCGATTTACGCGCCCACAGACCTTATGACCGCGCAATACAGCCTCCCCTTCTGCGTCGCCTTGAGCCTCTACTACGATCCGTTGGATCCCTCTTCGTTTGAGGAGAGAAGAATCAACGATAAAAAAATCATCGCTATGACCAAACGAGTGCGGCTCGAAATTGATGGCGAGATCGAGAAAAAGGGTTGGGACAGAGCCGCTCGAGTAACCGTGCAACTCAAAGACGGCCGCCGCTTTTCAGAGATCGTCGTCAACTTTCGTGGGACGCCGAACAATCCATTGAGTGTTGACGAGCTTGAGGAGAAAGCCCGCCGGCTGACACAGAATCTACTCGCCCCGCAAAAATTCGAACGGCTGTGTGAAACCGTTTTCAACCTGGAGAAAGTCCGAAAAGCTTCTCAGGTGAGCGCCTTACTTAGCATCACCCCATCGCGATGACGCCGAGCACTGCCCAACGTTTGGGCATTTGCCTAAAACCTGGGCATCAGGATTTGTGGCTCGTTTGGAGATTCCATCTAAGCACTGGATAATCCACAAAGTTCAATCCGTCGTTCATGGCACAGCCGTTGCTGTCTTTCGCATGACTTGCATGCTGCCTTCTGCCCGGCCTTTTTCTACTTTCATCAGGAGGGGTGATCGTGAAGCGGTCTCGACTTATCAATTTGCTGGCATTGTTGGTTATCTTCAGTGTGGCGGTGACGATCCCGCTCGTCGCAGCGGCTCAGGACAAATCAGCGGGATCCGCTGAAGCGCCGCCCGCCGCTACTTCGCCTGCTGCCGCACCGGCCGGTAACTCTCCAGCGCCGCAGATTGATAAGGGCGACACAGCCTGGCTGCTGACCTCCTCTGTGCTCGTTTTGATGATGACGATCCCCGGGTTGTTTCTTTTTTACGGCGGTTTGGTGCGCGGCAAGAACGTCCTCGGCACGATCATGCAAAGCTTCATTCTGGTCGCGCTTATCAGCATTCAATGGGTCTTGTTCGGCTACAGCCTCGCCTTTGGTCCTGATGTGGGAAAATTTATAGGTAGCTTGGAGTGGATTGGCCTCAACGGCGTAGGTCCGGATCCGAATGCCGATTACGCGGCTACGGTGCCGCACCTGGCTTTCATGCTGTTTCAGATGATGTTCGCGATCATCACGCCGGCGCTCATTACCGGCACCTTTGCCGAGCGCGCAAAATTCAGCACGTTCATTATTTTTTCCCTTCTCTGGTCTACTTTCGTTTACGATCCTCTGGCGCACTGGGTGTGGGGCAAAGGGTGGCTCGGGTCGATGGGGGCATTGGATTTCGCCGGTGGCACGGTTGTACATATCAGCTCCGGCGCCTCGGCGCTGGTGGCGGCCATTATGTTCGGCAAACGGGTCGGCTACGGGCAGGAAACCATGGCGCCGCACAATCTGCCGTTTTGCGTCATCGGAGCCTCGCTTCTATGGGTTGGCTGGTTTGGTTTCAACGCCGGAAGCGCTCTGGCCGCTGACGGTTTGGCGTCCATTGCATTTATGACGACCAACACTGCGGCGGCGGCAGCTACGCTGGCCTGGGTGTCCGCGGAATGGATGGGCCGTGGAAAGCCAACAGCGTTAGGCGCGGCAACAGGGGCTGTGGCGGGTTTGGTTTCGATTACGCCAGCGGCCGGTTTCGTTGGTCCCATGTCTGCCATAATTATCGGTGCCGGAGGCGGAATACTCTGCTACACCGCGTGTAATATGAAGGGCAAAATCGGTTGCGATGACTCCTTAGACGTGGTTGGCGTGCACGGGGTCGGTGGCACCTGGGGTGCGCTTGCCACTGGGCTCTTTGCTTCTAAAGCGATCAATCCCGCAGGCAATGACGGCCTGTTTTTCGGCAATGCCAGCCAGTTCTGGATCCAGTTGGTTGGCGTTGTAGCGACCATCGCGTTTGCGGTGGTGGTGACTGCGATCATCCTCTCGATACTCAAAGCTACGCTTGGTCTGCGCTTGTCTGAAGAGGAAGAGCGCATGGGGCTCGACTTGAGCCAACACAACGAGCGCGGTTATGCGTGAACGCTCGCGAGTGGCTCTCAGCGGGCTAATGTGATAACTAATCTCGTCACTTAAATTTCACGAAACGTTAGAAGGAGAAGAGCGATGCCAGTGAAAGACGCCTTAGAATTGGCGAAAAAAAACAAAGCGGAGATCATTGATTTAAAGTTCATTGATCTACCGGGCTTGTGGCAGCATTTTTCAATACCTGCCTCGGAGCTGAGCGCGGACTTGTTCGAAGATGGCTTGGGCTTCGATGGCTCGAGCATTCGCGGATTTCAGAGCATCAATGAATCCGACATGATCTTGCTGCCGGATGCCGACACCGCGATGATGGACCCGTTCTCCGAGCATCCCACCATGAGTATCATCTGTAACGTTCTCGATGCCATTACCCGCGAACCTTACACCAGGGATCCGCGCTACATTACGCAGAAAGCGGAAAAGTATCTGAAGTCGACGGGTATTGCGGATACCAGTTACTGGGGTCCCGAGATAGAGTTTTTCATTTTTGACAGTGTCCGCTTCGATCAGAACCATCATGAGGGTTACTACCACATCGATTCCATCGAAGGATTCTGGAATGCGGGCAGCAACGACGGGCCCAATTTGGGTAACAAGATCAGATACAAAGAGGGCTACTTTCCGGTGCCGCCGATGGATCAGTACCAGGATCTGCGCTCCGAGATGGTTTTGAACCTAGAGAAATGCGGCATCAAGATCGAAGTTCATCATCACGAAGTGGCCACCGCCGGTCAGACCGAAATCGACATGCGATTCGACACCATGACCAAGATGGCCGACAAAGTGTTGCTCTACAAATACGTCGTTAAGAACACAGCCCGGAGACGGGGCAAGGTGGTCACGGTGATGCCCAAACCGCTATTCCAAGATAACGGCTCGGGCATGCACACTCACCAGAGCCTTTGGAAGAACGGCAAAAATATTTTCTACGACAAGAAGGGCTATGGCCTCATCAGTGACACCGCGCGCTTTTACATCGGCGGGTTGATCAAACATGCCCACGCGCTCTGCGCATTTATCGCGCCCACAACCAACTCCTACCGTCGTCTCGTTCCAGGGTACGAAGCGCCCATCAACCTGGTCTACTCCGCCAGAAACCGCAGCGCGTGTGTAAGAATTCCAATGTACTCCACCAGCGAGAAGGCCAAGCGGCTCGAATTCAGGACCCCTGATCCAAGCTGCAATCCATATTATGCTTTTCCGGCGATGCTGATGGCAGGGTTAGATGGGATTCGGAACAAAATTGAGCCACCGAAGCCAATCGACAAGAACCTCTACGAGCTCGAACCCGAAGAGGCGGCGAAGGTTAAGTCGATGCCAGGTTCCCTCGATCAGGCGCTCGATGCGCTCGAGAAGGATCATGACTTTCTGCTGAGAGGCGATGTTTTCACGAAAGACGTCATTGAGACCTGGCTCGAATACAAAAGGAAGTCTGAGGTGGATGCCATCCGGCTAAGGCCGCATCCCTGGGAGTTTGCGCTTTATTTCGACATCTAGCAGCAACCCCAAACCGCGCTTACCCCTAGTGGCGGGCGGGCGCAAACAACCTGATGGAAAGGGATTGCTATGAAGAAGATTGAAGCGATCATCAAGCCGTTCAAACTAGATGAAGTCAAACAACGGCTGACATCCGCCGGTATTACCGGAATGACCATCACTGAAGTTAAAGGGTTCGGGAGGCAAAAAGGCCACACGGAACTTTACCGCGGCGCCGAGTATACGGTTGATTTCTTACCAAAGGTGAAAGTCGAAATTTTGGCGCCGGATGAAATGGCGCCCAAAATCGTTGAAGCTATTTTAGAGTCAGCGCACACCGGCAAGATCGGCGACGGCAAGATTTTCGTGTCCAATGTCGATGAGGTCATCCGCATTCGTACGAGCGAGCGCGGCGAAGACGCAATCAGCTGATACTTTCTTAGTAGGTCAATGCAAAAACCTCAGGCGGCATTAAATGCCGTCCTGAGGTTTTTTTTGGGGCATGCTGTGAGGTGTTCGTGTTCCGACTTAACAGCTGCTAAACACCTCAAATCCATTCACGCCAAAAGCGCGGCTGCAGAATCTGAATTTCTTGGATCTCGGCTTGCTATCACGCCTCCGCCACGATCACAATCTCCATAAACAGTACTTGTGGCGGTTCTATTTCTCCTCCGGTTTGCCTTCACCCGGCTGTTTGCCAGGCTCGAAGCCGCCCACTTCATGATAGACCACTTTCTTTTCTTCCTCGAAGGCGCGCACTTCGGGTATCTGGCCGGGCAGGCCAAGTTTCTTCCACTCGCCGGCAACCTTGTCATAAATCTCCTTGCGCAACGCGGTGCGCTTCGAGAAGACGGGCAAGTAGCGATGCTCCTTGCACGCGTTGATTAGCGCTTTAGAGCCATAGGGGCGCTTCTCCGGCGGATTCTGCGTTGGATCGAGCCAAGTGCTCCATGTGTTGCGAAGTATATCCACGTCGTCAATCGGATTGCAGCGACTGCTCATAGCCCAGATCACCTGATCCATGTCCGTCGGATCAATGTCCTCATCCACCGCGATGATCCACTTCGTGTAATACGCGCCTCCCGGCACCTGGGCTGCAAGAGCCAACGCTTGTGCCGCATGACCGGCGTAGCGCTGTTCGAGAGCGATGACCGTCATGCCAAAGCCGCCGGCGCCGGCAGGATGCGCATAAACACCCTGAACTCCCGGGATTCCGAGTTTGTCCATGTCATCCCAGATACGCGCCGAGCGAATGATCGAAAAAAATCCGCTCTGTTCATTGGACGGATAATCCGCCATCAGCGCATTGGTCAAGATCGGGTTGGTGCGGTAGTGGACAGCGGTGAGTTCGACCAGCGGGCAACCTGCCTCGGGCCGCCCGTAATAACCGGGAAATTCGCCGAAAGGTCCTTCGCTCTTGACAGAATTGGGCTTGATAACACCTTCGATGACAAACTCTGCGTTGGCCGGAAGCAAGAGGCTGGTCGTCTTTCCTTTGACAA
Organism: Binatia bacterium; assembly: GCA_036258955.1. Lineage (GTDB taxonomy): Bacteria > Desulfobacterota > Binatia > UBA9968 > UBA9968 > DATACQ01. Next base: position 6,418 of record DATACQ010000651.1, on the reverse strand, counting down.
CGGGAATCGGCTCTCCTTTGATTCCGCCCAAGAATTCATACTCGGAAACGTTCTTTGGAAACGTCTGTGAACCGACGACCATAAACAGAGGATCGATTCCCCATGCCGCGGCAACTTCCACAGGCTTGCCTTGCTGCCATGACCGTGTGATGTGTAGGCGCGCATCTTTACCGGGCGAGAGATAAAGCCCGGCCTCCTTTTTGCCCTGGAGCATCATCCGGTAAGTGCCGACGTTGAGGTAACCTGAATCCGGATCGCGGGTGATCACACAATCAGCCGTGCCCGCGTAGCGACCGCCATCGAGAGGCCAATGCCTCGGGATCGGCAACTGGGTCAAGTCAATCTGTTCGGCGGTGAGCGTGTTTTCGTAAAACCCGGCTTGGTTCTGGGACACCTCGCGAGGAGCCGTGCGCGCCTTGAGTTTGTCTTTGACCCGGCGGATCAATTCCACCGTCGGGGTGTCCGGCGGCTCCTCCATGGTCAACGCGATACGTGGAATGCTCGGGCCTAGGATATTCCACAGAGAACGGGCTTTGAAGGGGCTCTTCTCGTAGCCTTTGATATTATCGAAAAGGATCGCGGGAGATGGGTTTTGTTTTGCCACCAGGTAGCTGATCGCGCTCATCTCTTCATCGCAGCTGACGGGCTCTGTGACCCGCACCAAATCGCCGAGCCCCTCGACCCGTTCCAACCATTCGCGCAAATCTTGAATGGGCCCCTTCTTGGTCTCAGTGGTTTCTCGCTTCGCTGGTTTCGCCATTAGAATTCCTCCTCATCGTTCTGGAGTTCAGCCTAGCGCACCGCCCGCCCTGCTTCCAAGCGCCGGCAACGATCCTCCTGATGCTAAAGCTTGCCGCCTCGCGGCAAAAGAGATTTAAAGTACGCGAACGCATCGTATGAGCGGTAAGTCATGTTCTCTTTCATATAGTCTATTTCTTTTTGGGGCATAATCGAGGGTTGGCCTACGCTGGTGGCGACAAATTGCATATAAGCCGTTCGTTCCAGGTAGATCGCGTGCACCGTAGCATATTCCAAGCTATCGCCCACCACAACAATGCCATGACCTTTAAGCAACATCGCCATGCGGTCTCCCAGCGTTTCACAGATCTCTTTGCCGTCCTGAACCGTATAGATCAGGCGCGGGCTAGGAAATATCGGTGTTTCGGGCGCGAATACCGCGGCCTGATTATAGATCGGCAAAATCGGCGTGCCCGCAACTGAAAAAGCAGTTGCCAGAGTTTGGTGCGTGTGCACCACCGAGTTCACGTCCGGCCGCGCGTCATAGATCGCCGCGTGTATCATGGTTTCCCGCGGCGGATTCTTTAGTTTCGTCACCGCCCGCTGGTTTGCGGCCCTCGCGTAATTTTGTTCGCACACCTCGATGTATTCGTCGATGTCCACCAAGATGATGTGTTTTGGAGCTATCTCTCCTAGCGGTGCAAGCACCGGCTTGATAAAAAACTTTCTCGTTCCCGGAATGCGCGCGCTCACATGACCGTGATAGTCGGCCAGACCCTGATGAAACATGATGCGGTTTCCCAAAGCGACTTTCTGCTTCAGCTCTTCCAGCTCTTTCTTGTTGCTTGCCACTGCCATTCTCCTTTCCTTTTTCCAGAGTCAAAGGCCAAGAGTCAGTTTTCGTAACGCTGACGTCGGAATGATCTCAAAACCGCTCCTTTCGCGTGAGACTTCTCGAAAGCACTCGCACTATTTCAGCAGGAGCTCCTTCTGATCTCCGCCTTCACTGTCTATCCACCAGCGGATATTCATCCAGTTCCATTGGTCAGGGTACGTCCGCACTGTCTTTTCCAGCCAGTGAGTCATGCGGAGCACATTCTCGGCGCTTTCCCTCGGGCCGACGCGGAACCGCACTAGATTTAGCTCCGGCTCAATAATCAGTTTCAGGCTGTCGTCCGGCTGTCGGATCACGCATGCGGGCACGATGGCCGCGCCGGTTCTTGCCGCCAGGGTGACCGGGCCGCGCCGCGCCAGCACGGTCCGACCGAAGAGTGTCGCAGGTACGCCGCTACCCTTCCGGTATTCGTCAGCAATTATGATTACGATCCCGTTTGCTCGGAGAACGGCGCTGATTTCGCGCAACGCTTGCGGCCTTGGCCGCGCATGGATCGTGTGTAGCCGTATTTCCGCTCCATAGTGATCCATGAGTTTGGCCAAACGACCGTTTTTAGGTTGATGGATTAAGACGTGAACCCGGTGGCCCTCCATAGCCAGCCTCGTACCGAGTAAAAAAAAGTTGCCGAGGTGCGCGCTCAGAATGATAACTCCGTTTCCTTTCGCCAACGCGGCATCCAGATGCTCCTTACCGATCAGCGGAATAGCGGTGCGGCGCTCTGCATCGGTGGACTCTAAAGCTATAAGGATTTCGATGCAGGCCCGAAAGAAGTTGCGCAGCGAACGCCGCGCAATGACGCGAGTGTCAATGGCTTGGTCAGGCAGGGCGATCTTCAAGTTGCTCATCGACTTTGTGCGGTAGCCGCGAAAAAGCAGAAAACCCAGCTCAGCTAAGGCGTCGCCGAAACCCAAAAGCCAGTGTCCCGGCAAAACTCTAGCCGTGAGACATCCAAGCTTGAAACCGATAAGAGTCGCTAAGTATCGGGCTCTTTCAGAAAACCACCGGGTCATCAAATTGCGTCGGTTGACTGGATCGAAAGGAAGTACAAGCCAGGCAATCTACGCTACTTTTTTCCGTGCCGCAAGGCCGTTAAAAACCATTGGCGCTGGTTCGTGCAAAAGCCACTTCATTTAAAAATATGTAACAAAAACAAAGAGTTACTCCTTATGGCTGGATTTTTTCTGCTTCGGCCCATGGTCTTGCTGCGGAGAGTTATGGTACAAAGTTGGTGGTTAACGTAGAGTAGGTAATTGTCATGCGCATGGTACTACCACCTATCAGGGAACGACGTGTTGTCGACCGTTTGTTGTGCTCATTCTTCACTAGTTACGAACCTCAGGACTTTAAGCGCGCGATTTCCGGGTTGTGCCGGTTCTACCACCTGAAAAATCCAAGAGTCGAATGGTTTGAATACATTGATTGGGGCAAGACCGCCGGAAAAACCTATGAAAACGGGCAGATATATCTAGTGCACCCGGAGAACTGGAAAAAGGGTACGAAATACAACTCCAAGCGAAGCTGGATTAACATGGTTTATCATGAGCTTGGTCATTACGTTTTCTGGGCGGACGCTGAGACCAAGGCCGATATATTTGCTGCGCGCATGGTGCGAGGCTTAAACGGCCACAGCAACCATCATAAATAGCCGTCTAGCTATGAACGGTTAAAGTCTCTGGAGCCCTGTCGTAAAACGCCCAGTAGCTCGACTTCAATACCGTAGAGCGCAGTTACGTCAAATCGCGTCCTGTTTCACTTCGGGATTACGACAGGCCTGCCCCTTGTGCCAGACGGTTGATCTTTCGTCGGCTTAGCTATTGATTGTGAACAATGGACTATAAAGACACACTGAATCTGCCTAAGACCAGTTTTTCCATGCGCGCTAACCTGCCGCAAAACGAACCCAAGCAGGTGGCTAAATGGGAGCGGGAACAGACTTACGCGAAGATGCTCGATGCTAACCAGGGGAAGAGCCGCTTTATCCTCCACGACGGCCCGCCTTACGCAAACGGCAACATTCACATTGGCCATGCATTGAACAAGATTCTGAAGGACATCATCGTCAAATATAAATCCATGACCGGCCATTCGGCACCCTATGTACCGGGTTGGGACTGCCATGGTTTGCCCATCGAGCTGCAAGTCGAGAAAAATATCGGACGGGCGAAAAAGGTTGCCTCAAACAAACTAGAGATTCGTCGTCTGTGCAAGGAGTATGCGGAAAAATATATTTCGATTCAGCGCGACGAGTTCAAACGATTGGGCGTACTCGGCGATTGGGAGAAGCCGTATCGCACCCTGGCGTCGTCGTACGAGGCGCAAGAGATTCGAGAATTGGGCAAAATCGTTGCCTCGGGAGCTCTCTACCGCAAGAAGAAGCCGGTTTACTGGTGTGTTTCGTGCGTGACCGCGTTGGCCGAAGCTGAGGTTGAGTATGAAGACCACACTTCGCCGTCGATCTACGTGAAGTTTCCGGTGCTCGACGACAAAGGAAAACTGCAAGGTGAAATCGGAAATCTGAAAACGGAAACCCGAAATCCAATACCCGAAAATCGAGACGCGAAACTCGAAGCTATTTCTTTCGTAATCTGGACGACCACACCGTGGACGCTGCCGGCGAATCTGGCGATCGCGGTACATCCAGGGTTCACGTACCGATTGGTGGTGACCCCTCGGGATCACCTGATCATTAACCAGGAACTGGTGGAGAGAGTGATGGACGCGCTGGGGTTCGAAGCGAAAGATTACCGGGTGACCGATCGCTCTTGGCGGGGCGCTGAACTCGAAGGGATTGTCTGCCGCCACCCGTGGCTCGAGCGCGAGTCCAAAATCATACTCGGCGAGTTTGTCACTCAGGACCAGGGAACCGGGGCGGTTCACATCGCGCCCGGTCATGGCCAGGAAGACTACGAAGCCGGTATGCGTTACGGCCTCGAAGTCTTTGCTCCGATAGACGCGGAGGGGAGATTTACCCGAGAAGCCGGCGAGCTCGAAGGGGAGTCGGTCTTTAAAGCCGACACCAGGATTATCGGGATGCTCTCCGAGCGCGGCGCCCTGCTCAAAGAGGAGAAGCTATCGCATAGCTACCCTCATTGCTGGCGCTGCAAGAAACCGGTGATCTTTCGCGCCACTGAACAGTGGTTTATCTCGATGGAACAACAAGGGCTCAGGAGCGCGGCGCTGGCGGCCATCGACGGCGTGCGCTGGATTCCGCCTTGGGGCAAGGAGCGCATTCGCGGGATGATCGAAAGCCGGCCGGACTGGTGCATTTCGCGGCAGCGCTCTTGGGGCGTGCCGATTCCGGCGGTGTATTGCAGAAACTGCTTCGAGGCCAATCTGACCCAGGACGTCTGCGAACACATCGCGGCGATTTTCGAAAGCGAAGGTTCCGATGCGTGGTTTGCCCGCGCGGTAGAAGAGCTCTTACCTGCCGGGTTCCGCTGCTCAAAATGCGGCAGCCAGGATTTCTACCGCGAGGAAGATATCTTGGATGTGTGGTTCGACTCCGGGGTAAGCTTTGCCGCGGTGGTGGAAAAGGATCCGCGCTTAGGCGGTCGCGCCAACATGTATCTGGAAGGCAGTGATCAGCACCGCGGCTGGTTCCATACGGCGCTGCTCACCTCGCTGGCTACGCGCCATCGAGCCCCCTACGACAGCGTGCTGACCCATGGCTTTACGCTCGACGGTAAAGGAAGAAAGATGTCCAAATCCATGGGCAATACCGTGGCACCGCAGGACATCATGAAAAAACATGGCGCCGAGATCCTTCGCCTGTGGGTATCGGCGGAAGACTACCGTGAAGACGTTCGCATTTCCGATGAGATCATCAATCGCTTGGTTGAAGCCTATCGCCGCTTGCGTAACACGGCGCGTTTTTTGATCAGCAATCTCTATGATTTCGAGCGGGTGTCCGACGCAGTCGCCGTGGAAGACTGCGACGAGCTCGATCGCTGGATTCTACATCGCGCGCAGGTCGTTTTGGGCCGTTGCCGTGAAGCCTACGAGAGATCTGAATTCCACGTGGTGTTTCATACTTTGAACAATTTTTGTGCCGTGGACTTGAGCTCCCTTTACCTCGACATTGTCAAGGACCGTCTCTATTGCGAGGGAAAAACATCGCAAAAGCGCCGCGCCGCGCAAAGCTCCATTGATCGCATTCTCGATGTCCTGGTTCATTTAATGGCCCCTGTGCTCTCGTTTACTGCCGAAGAGATCTGGGGATATCTGCCGGATCATGAACGCACAACCGACAGTGTCTTTCTGTCCGAAATGCCCGCCGCCGATGAGACTCTGATCGACTACAAGCTCGCGGAACGATGGGACAGGCTGTTCAAGGAACGCACCGAAGTGCTGAAGGCGCTGGAAGAGGCGCGCTCGAAGGGCATCATCGGCCATTCTTTGGATGCCGCCGTGACCCTGGTGTCGGATAAGCGCGGCACCAATTCCTTGCTTTTCGAGTTAATTCGCACTGAGAAGAACCGCGCTGAAGACGTGCTGATCGTTTCCCAAGCAGAAGCGGCGCCCGAGCCGATTGGCAATGCCCAGAGCACAGAGACCAGGTATTACTCGGAGTTGCTCGGCGCTACCATCAGGGTCACCAAAGCCGTTGGCGGCAAGTGCGAGCGCTGCTGGAAGTACGATACGTCAGTCGCCGCAAATGCTGATCATCCAGACGTCTGCTCTCGCTGCGCGTCGGTGCTTGGCTCGAGGATTGCCGCTTGAGCCGCAAAACTAAATTATCGCTGTCGTGGATCGCCTTCATCGTGCTCGCCGATCAGATCACCAAGC
>DATACQ010000650.1:0-4238 GCA_036258955.1 Binatia bacterium | reverse complement strand
GCTCGGAGACAACGAAGTAGAGAAGGAGCTTTTTGTTCGAGGGCACCGAAGACGTAAGGGAGAGACTCGCCGGGCAAAAATACGTCTCGGACAAGCGCCTGGAGATGGTGATCTTCCTGGCCACGAGGCTGAACAAGCCGGTGCTGGTCGAGGGACCGGCCGGGGTTGGCAAGACCGAGCTGGCGAAGTCGCTCGCGGGAGCCGTGAGGACCGATCTGATAAGGCTGCAGTGTTACGAGGGCCTGGACGCGAACACGGCGCTCTACGAATGGAACTATCCCAAGCAGATGCTCCGCATCAAGCTTGAGGAGGTCGAAAAGGGCGACAAACAAGCCGTGGAATCCGAGATCTTCACGCAGGAGTATTTAACCAAGCGCCCGCTCCTGGAAGCGATCCAAAGCGACGGCGTGAGCCCGCCGGTGCTGCTCATCGACGAGATCGACCGCGCGGATGTCGAGTTCGAGGCCTTTCTTCTGGAGATCCTCTCGGATTTTCAGATCACGATCCCCGAAATCGGCACGATTCAGGCGAAACACCGGCCCTATGTGTTTCTGACTTCCAACCGCACGCGGGAAATTCACGACGCGCTCAAGCGCCGCTGCCTTTATCACTGGATCGAATATCCGACCTTTGAGAAGGAATATGAAATCATCACCACCAAGTTCCCGCAGGTCGAAGCCAACATGGCGAAACAGATATGCGCGTTCATGCAGCGCGTGCGCGAGATGAATTTTTACAAACGACCGGGTGTGGCGGAGACCCTCGACTGGGTCTCGGCGCTGGTCGCCCTTAATCGCAGAAGTCTAGACGACAAATCGGTCGTGGAAACCATGGGGTGTGTTTTTAAGTATCGCGAGGACCTGCATCACTTGCGCGAGCAAGTGGAGGGTAAGCAGCTCAATCTGGAGACGCTGCTCCGAGTGTCGCCGGAACTAGTTAGTTAGATGGATATTACCCGCGAAAACGTCGCCAGTGCCGTCAGCAATGTCGCCTCGGTGCGTGGGCACGGCACGTTGCCGAATTTGATGGCGTTCGCGCGCGTGCTCAAAGAGCTTGGCATTAAGATCGGCCTGAGCCAGGTGATCGACACCGCGCGTGCTACGGACCTGGTGAACATTTCGGCCAGGAGCGATTTTCGCGCGCTGTTGCGCGCCAATTTGATCTCCCAAAAGGAGGATTTCCCGGCTTTCGACATGGCATTCGAGTGCTTCTGGCGCGAGCAGGCCTATGAGCGGGTGCCGATGGAGACCCTGGACATCGAAGGGACGCCGACGGAGTCTGACGCCCAGGAAGGCGGCGACGAGGAAGGCGGGATCGAAGAAGCGATCGCCGAGACCTTGGCCAAGGAAAACGTGCCGCTGGAAAATCTCGACGAGTTCGCCATTCCCACCTACAGTGCTCAGGAACAGCTCAACCGCAAAGATTTTAGCGAGATGGGCGTGGAAGAAAGCCGCGCCATCGCTCGGGCGATCCTGCTGATCGCGACGAAAATCGCCACCCAGATCAGCCGGCGCAAGAAGCTCGCTCGTAGAGGTACGGCGGTTGATCCGCGCTGGACCATGCGTAAAAGCATGAAGTACGGGGGCGAAATCATCGACCTCGTGCAGCGCAAGAAACGCATCAAAAAAACCAAGGTCGTCTTGCTGTGCGACGTCAGCGGCTCTATGGATTGCTACAGCCGATTTTTGATCCAGTTCATGTATGGCTTGCAGAACGAGCTGTGGGGGGTCGAGACGTTTGTGTTTAGCACCTCGCTTAGCCGCATCACGCATCTCATTCGCACCAAGGATATCGTCAACGCTTTGGAAAAAATCTCGGGCAGCATTCTCGGCTGGTCGGGTGGCACCAATATCGGCCGCTCGCTGCACACGTTCAACCGCAATTTCGCGCCGAGCATGGTGACTCACCGCACTGTGATCGTGGTCATCAGTGACGGATGGGATCGCGGCGATGTAAGCCTGCTCGAACGTGAAATGCAGGATTTGAAGCGCCGCTGTAAAAAACTCATCTGGCTCAATCCGCTTTTGGCCAGCGAGAATTACGAACCGCTGTGCAAAGGTATGCAGGCCGCGCTGCCCTACATTGATTTGTTCTTGTCGGTGCACAACCTCAACAGTCTCATCGCTTTAGGACGTACGCTGCAAAAAATGGTGGCATAATGGCTCACCAGACTGGGGTACAGGAGTGGTGGAGTGATGGAGTGATCGGTTCCCGATCCAAAACTCCGATACTCCAGTACTCCATCACGCCGGTGCGGTGAGACGACTTAGCGCCACGAAACAGAATTGTTCGCACGACGCTCTAACGGCGTCATTAAGGAGGAACTCATGGCGGGACCTGGCTCATGCTATGAATCGAGCGATTCGGACACAAAGAAAAAGGATTCGATTTACCATCAGGTGAAGGAATTTCTCGATAAAGGCGAGACCCTGGCAGTGGCAACCATCGTGTCCACCAAAGGCTCAACGCCGCGGGAAGTGGGCGCCAAGATGGTGGTGACCGCCTGGGGAGAGATACTCGGGACCATCGGCGGCGGCTGCGGTGAAGCCGACGTGAAGCGTGAAGCCATCGAGGCGATCCGCACACGCAAACCGCGCACGGTACGCGTCGATTTGCTCGACGATATCTCCTCAGACAGCCCGGCGGTCTGCGGCGGCATCATGAATGTCTTCATCGACCCGTGGTGGCAGGAGCGCGACCGGGAGGCTGCGGCCGAGAAATGAGCTCGCTCTCCGAAGAGCTCGTGGAGATTGCCGATCAGGGTGCCGCTGCGGTCCTCGCCACCGTGGTGGAAGCGGACCGCGGATTGGGTATCGAGCCCGGTGCGAAGTGCCTCATCCGCGAGGGCAAATTGACCGTCGAGACCATTGGCAACGCGCCCGTGGTCGAGGCGATCGTTCACGAAAGCGCCGCGCGATTGCGCGAGGAAAAGTCGCAACTCATTTCACTCGACCTGCCGGGGCTCGGCGGCAAGCTTGAAGTCTTTTTTGAAGTCATGCCGGCGCCCCCGAAACTCATTGTTGTCGGCGCCGGTCATATCGCGGTTCCGCTTGTCCAGATCGCCAAGGTGTTGGACTTTTTCGTTACCGTCATCGATGACCGCCTGCTCTATGCTAACCGCGAGCGCTTCCCCGCTGCCGACGAGGTGTTGGTCGGGGACATGGCGCAGATGCTCGGCGAAATGACAATCACGCCGTCCTGCTACATCGTCCTGATCACGCGCGGCCACGCTTACGACGAGCCCTGCCTGAGGAAAATAATCCGCACGCCAGCGAAATACATTGGCATGATCGGCAGCAAGCGGCGCATCAAGGCTTGCTTCGAACGCTTCCGCGAAGAGGAAAAGATTGGGGAGGAACTGATCCAGCGGGTTTACGCCCCCATCGGCCTCGACATTGGCACGGAAACTCCGGCAGAAATCGCGCTGTCGATTTTGGGCGAAGTGATCAAGGTCAGGCGCGGCGGCAAGGCGGCCTCGCTGTCGGGGCACTGACCGACCCAGTGAGCGCGCGGCCAAAGCTCCAGGGTGTTATCTTTTCCGATCTCGGAGTAGCCTCGAGATTTATGTCCCTGGCGTGGGTGCAACGGACGCTGGCCGATCAGCTGGGGTTTGCCCCGTTTCCCGCAACGCTGAACGTCCGGCCCGCCGGCCAAGAGGATGCAGAGGCTTGGGCGTCGATCCAGGATGACCCGACTCTCTTCTCCCGAATGGCCAGCTACGAGGGGTCTTGTCTCGCGCGCATCTATCGTATAGCCATTGAAACCGGTGCCGGCGACGCTTACCGTAGCGCCCAAGGAGCGGTGCTGGTGCCTGAAGTGAAGGATTATCCAAAGGACAAAATCGAAATCGTCGCGCCGGTTCGTCTGAAAGATGCGTTTGGCGTCAGAGACGGCGATCGGTTGACGTTGGAGTTTCTTCATTGAATAACAAGCGCAGACTCATCATCGGTATTTCCGGCGCGACCGGAGCGATTTACGGCGTCCGCATGCTGGAGATTCTCTCGAAAATCGAAGACATCGAAACGCATCTTGTCTTGAGCAAAGCCGGCAAGATGACGATCCAGGTGGAAACCCCGTACTCTGTCAAAGACGTCGAAGCCCTGGCTGACGTCGTTCACGATATCAATAACGTCGGCGCCAGCATTTCCAGCGGCTCATTTCGCACTGAAGGCATGGTAATCGCCCCTTGCTCGATGAAATCCATGGGCGCCGTCGCGCATTCTCTGGGCGGCGATCTG
>DATACQ010000649.1:0-4842 GCA_036258955.1 Binatia bacterium | reverse complement strand
ATGTGGTTCAGCCTCACGAACTTTGCCATCGGATTTGTCGTATCTGTGGCGCTGGGCGTGATCATCGGCGTTCCCATGGGCTGGTACAAGAACGTCAGTAGAACTTTCGATCCGCTGTTGTCGGGTGTCTATGCGACGCCGCTCATCGCGCTGCTGCCGCTCATCATCATGATGTTCGGCCTCGGAGCGATCTCCAAGATCATCATGACCGTCCTCGCCGCGGTATTCCCGATATTGATCAATACCATGGTCGGCATCGCCAACACCGATCACCGTCTCATCACGATGGCCCGCGCTTTCGGCGCCCGCGACAGTACCATATTTCTCAAAGTATCCGTGCCCGGCTCGCTCCCATACATCGTAGCCGGTATGCGCGTCGCTCTCGGCCGCGCCTTGGTTTACATCGTGGTTGCCGAGCAGTACGGCGCCGCCACCGGGTTGGGTTACCTTAGCTCCGTGGCCGCGCAACGCTTTCAGATGGCCGCAATGTTCGTTCCGATCGTGTTGATCGCCGGCTTGGGTGCGACATTGAACGAACTGCTCAAAGTCCTAGAAAAGCGTTTGGAAAAGTGGAAACCGCCAAGACCATGAGCGAACACCAGTAATTCGGAGGAGGTCCATGAATTTCCCCACCACTATGATTTCGTTGCTACTGCTTGTATTCGGCGCGCTCGCCATTCGCCCGCAGTCGAGCTTCGCTCAAGGCGCCAAGATGACCGTCGGCCAAGCCGGCGTGAACCCGGGAGCCGGACTTTTTACCATCGCGGTTAAAGAAGGTTTGTACAAAAAGCATGGGTTGGACGTGGAGATCATTAAAACCAATACCACGGCCGCCGTGCAAGCAATGCTGGCGAAAAAGATGCATATGGCCACCGGTGCGGGAGCGGCAGCCTTCGTCACGGCGACTCTCGAAGGCGCGCCGCCCTTTGTTCTGGTGGCTTCTTGGGTCAATGTTTTCCCATATAAAATCATGGCGCATAAAGGCATTAAGAAAGTCGAGGATTTAAAAGGCAAGACCGGTCACGTGGGCGCGCCCTTCGGCACGATACCGGACACGGCCTTGAGATTCGCTCTCAACCGGCTAAAGATCGATGCGGAAAAGGATGTCAAACTTGTGCAACATTCCAATGCCGATCCCGCGAGCATTCTCGCGGCCATGGAAAAAGGCGAGGTGCAGTTCGGCATCCTCGCTCCACCGTTCGATCTGATTGCCGAAAAACGCGGCTACGAGATGCTGCTCGCACTACCGGGACTGGGCATTCCCTGGCAGCAGAACGGCGAACTGGTTCCCGCTTCGTATTTAAAGAGCAACCGTGACAACGTCCTGCGTTTCCTGAGAGCCACTGCGGAAGCTTCGCAGTTCTTCTTCAATCAAAAAGAGAAGACCATCGAATACATGACTGAGTACCTGGGTCGTGATCGCTATGAAACAGAATACGCATACAACCAATTCAGGCGCTGGGTGGATAAAAACCATCGGCCTCAGGTGGAAACAATCAAGACCACACTAGAGGCGATCAAGAAAAACACGCCGAAAGCGGCGACGGCAAACGCAGCGTCCTTCATCGACACCAGCCTGGTCGATCAACTCATCAAAGAAGGCTATTACAAGTAACACCTCGGTTTAGGGTTTCGAGTCTCGGGTTAATCGGAAACGGGATTTCAAACTGCAGATAACAAATGCGAATTGCAGAACCATTGGCCGCTCCTCATTTTGCATTTTTCACTTTCCAATTTGCACTTTGCATTTAGCCAAAAATCAGCGTTGAAACGCCAAAACTCGGAACGCGAAACTCGAAACCATCGTTGGCAGCAGCGCAGGTTTGACCCAACCCTACCGCGATGTTAGCATCTCGCCAGGCTGGAACTTCAAGGAGAATTTTTCGTGAAGCTCTACAATTTTGATCTGCTCGCGTACCCTCATGTGCCCACCGACGCGCCGCGCACGCCGGTGCCCAGCAGCTATTTCGATCCGCAAAAAGGCGCGGCCAACTACACGGAGCACCTTGAAGAAATGGCCTATTGCGAGGAACTTGGTTTTGATGGCGTCGTGTTCAACGAGCACCACTACAGCGCCTACGGCACCATGCCCTCGCCCAATCTGATCGCCGCCGCGCTCAGCCAGAAAACCAAAAAAATCAAAATCGGCGTGCTCGGCAATATTCTACCACTGCGCAATCATCCGGTCCGTGTTGCGGAAGAATACGCGATGATCGATTGCCTCAGTCATGGGCGGCTTATCGCCGGCTTTGTACGCGGCATACCGCCAGAATACATCTGGTACGGCGTCAACCCGGAAGAGTCGCGCGGCCGTTTCGAGGAAGCCTATGACCTCATCATGACCGCCTGGACGGAGCCGGTCTGGAGTCACGAGGGCAAGTTCTTCAAACTGCATAATTGCGCAATCTGGCCACGACCCGTTCAACAACCTCATCCGCCCGTGTGGATCGCGGCACGCAGCGCGGAATCGGTAGAGTGGTGCGTTCGGCGCCATTTGCCGTGCGCTCAAGTCTACCAAACCACCGGCCAGATCGAAGACACTTTCGGCTATTATCGCACGAAAGCGAAAGAACAGGGGTGGGAAGCCGGGCCGGACAAATTCATTCTCTGCCGCCACATCTATGTTGACGAGACCGAAGAGAAAGCGCGTGAAGTCGCGGAACCCGCCATGCGTTACTTCTTTACGGTCTTCAACCGCGGCTTCAATGAAGCGATCAACAAGGAAGCGGTCGATCAAAAACTCACGGCCGCTCTAACAACGGAACGCTCGTTTAGTTATTTCCGGGAAGGAAACCGTGAAAGGCGCGACTTTTCCAAGCTGGATTGGGATGGCCTCCTCAGCAGCGGCTATCTCATTGCGGGCAATCCCGACAGCGTTGGCAAGCAAGTTCAGTCTCAAATGAAGCAGGTGGGCGCCGACCACTTCATGGGAATGTTCCATATCGGCAATCTGCGCCATGAGAAAGTGCTGAACTCGCTTAATCTCTTCCACAAAGAGATCATGCCCCGCTTGCAAATAGCCCTGGATGATTCGTAACCGCACGGGTCTGTGCCTAGAGTCGGCGTTAAGATTAACGCCCGGCGCCGGACTCTCGACCGAGACTATCTAGTCCCATCGAAGAGGCGGCTCCAGGCCACGCGATCTCGTGAAATAATCTTGGCCGTTATTTTTCTGAAAGAGATCGAGGCAGGGGTTAAATCGCAAATTACGAAAATCAACCTGAACCGCCCCGGCACTAAACTTTCTTGGAAATGTCGCTGTGTCATTCCTCCGCATTATGATACATGGCACAACGGATTCTGAAGCGTACAGATCCCCTGCTTAGGAGAACGGCAGTGAAACTATTCGGTATTGTATTTCTCGCAGGTACAATTGTCCTCACCATATCGCTCTCTCCACTGCTGTACGCGCAGGAACGGGTCACTCTCGGCCTCACCACGCGCAACGGCACCACTTCCCTGCCTTTCGTCATCGCCGAGGAGAAGGGCTTTTTCAAAAGCGCGGGCGTCAACGCGCTGGTTGTGATCATGCAGAATGCCGTGGTGGTAAACGGCGTAGTAGCGCGCAATGTCGATTACGGGGGAACGTTTTCCAACTTCGTCGGCGCGGCGCTCTCGGGGCTGCCGGTGCGTATCGTGATGGCCGCAATGAACGGTTCGGATCATTACTTGGTCACCGGTCCCAATATCAAGCGAGTGGAAGATCTCAAGGGGAAGAGGTTCGGCATTAGCAGCTTCGGCGGCACACCCCATAGCGAAGCCATCATGATCCTACGGAAGTACGGCATGAACCCCGATAAAGATGTTACGTTTTTGCAGATCGGCGGCAGTTCGAGCCGCTATGCCGCCCTGGAAAGCGGCGCGATCGATGCGGTCATGCTAGTGCCGCCGTTCAACAACTTCGCTGCCAAGAGAGGTTTCAATCAGCTGCTCTCTTTCAACGAAATCATGAACATCCCCCTGGGCGGGCTCGCCGTGCACACCCAAAGAATCAAAGAGAAGCCGGACGAGATCGTCAAAATGATTACGGCGGTGCTCCGGGCAACCGAATATATCCGCACCCGAAAGACCGACATCTTGTCATTCATAGAAGCCAAATGGGGCATCAAGGAAGCTGACATTCGTGAGAGCATTTACCACGAGATGGTGGATCTTTACAGCCGCGATGGCATCAGCTCCGAGGAGACCATGAAAAACGTCGTCCAGCTCGTACGGGAAACGCGCAAATTGAAGGACGATAAGACCATGGCGGATATCTTCGATTGGCGTTTCGCCAAGAAAGCCCACGCGGAAATAAAGAACAAGTACTGAGGCTGCAAAGGTCTGGTTAGCCTTGTAATTCGCGACCGTGTGCCCGACAAGCGAACTACCTGCCAAATCACTCCTTACGCTCTTCTCAACGCAAAAAATGTTATCCCACGGGCGGCGAAGGAAATTCGGTTCAAGGCCTCAGGCCGAGGTGATCGGCTTTTCATCCAGCCGCGTACAACTTTGCACGGGTAGCCCCATTGACAAACTCATGCGGCTTGGCAAAGATTGGGCGCCCGAGCAAGGAGGACGTTTATGAGAATTCTGAGCGCCCCCGTGTCGCGACTACTCGCTGTCTCAATCGCGGCGGTTTTTTTGTTTGCCGGGGCTACTGAGGCGCAGCAATTACCCAAGTCGGTGGCCATCGGCTCCAACCCGCCGGGATCGCTCTTTTACGCTCTGGCCAGTGGCTTGGCCAAAGTGGTGAGCGACTCGGCTTCCATTCAGGCACAAGTCCAGCCTTACGCCGGAACGAGTACTTTTGTGCCGCTGTTTGACACGGGCGAGCTTGACTTCGGGGTCGTCAACGCAGTG
>DATACQ010000648.1:0-2048 GCA_036258955.1 Binatia bacterium | reverse complement strand
CGGCCTTGTCCTTAAAACCGTCGGGAAAACTGGCTACCGCTTGAGGAGTGAATTTGACCAGCAAATTCTTGTCCTTGAGCAGCTCAAAATGGCCGGCGTCCGAAGTATGGATGATGTCCGCATTTCTTATTCCCGCGGAAGTTTCCTGCATGAATCTTTGCAGCACTCGCTGCGAACCGTTGCGGTGCACCTCGACTTCGATGCCTTTGTACTTGTTCTGGAAATAGTGAGAGAGGGCAGTGGAAGAGGCCAGCGCCAAGGAGGTATGCCAAACCACCTTCCCTTCTTTTCGTGCCACCTGAACCAGCGCGTCCTGTGCCATGGTTACCGACGCGGTGGCAAGGCATAGGATGAACAACGGACAAACCACGCTCTTCTTCATGTCCAGACCTCCTGGTTAGTTTTCTCCGAACTTTACGACCGACTCAAAAGGTTACAGAGAGTGCCTATGGAGGAAAGTTGCTCCAGTCGGAGCACCGAGTCAAGGATTGTTTCGACGCGACTTTCCGGCAACGCCAGGCGCGCGTTGGCGCGGAATTTTTCCGCGACCTCTGCGGGCGGCAGCGGGTCTTCATAGCCCCCCCTGGGATGAGGCTGATTTTCCTCCAACACGGTTCCGTCCATGAGAACAATCTTCACGTGCCCGGAGAAATGCCGCGGATAATCAATGGTCGGATCGAGAACGTAGCGCACTTTGGCAGCCAGCTCCAGCACTTCCGGATCCTGAATCGCCGCATCCGTAAACTCGGCTAACCCCGCTCTGCCACGCACGAGCATGAGGGCAATGCTGTAGGGCAAGCTGAACTTCGCGCCGTAGGAGCTCACCGGTTTTTGTTTGTCTGCAAGCGGTTCCCATAGTCTGTGCACCGGCCCTTCGGCGGTGCGGCAAACGACCTCGCGGATCGTTTCCGGCGCGGGACTGTACTTCCGTTTCAGCTTGAGCGCGCAATCCATATACGGATGCGATATGGAGCCGCATGGGTAGGACTTGAACGCCAGGCGCGGCGTCTCCCATTCTTTACCGAGATCTGAAAGCTTCTCGAACCGGTACTCGTTGGGGCCGGCGAAACTGCGATAAAACCCATGGGCTCCTTCGAAGACTTTAGCCGGCCCGCGGAAGCCTTCCCGCGCAAGCAGAACTGCGATCACACCGCCGTGGGCAGACCAGCCGGGGTGCAATCGTTTGGTCCATGTTCCGTCGGCAAGATACTCGATGATGCCCGAGCTTTGGCTGCCGCATAGGCCGAAGGCATCGCTCCACTGCGCAAGGGTGAGGCCGTAAAGCCGCCCTGCGGCCGCTGCGGCGCCGAAGGTGGAACAAAGCGCCGTCGGATGAAAACCTCGCGCGTGAAACTTTCCCGGGGCCACCAGGCCGACTTTGCACATGACTTCCGTGGCCGCTAAGGCCGCTTCTAGAACCGCTTTACCGCTCGCGCCGACCTCTTCGCCGACCGCCAAAGCCGTGGTCGCAGCCACACAGCCGGTATGCACGATCGCTTCTTCAAGCGTGTCGTCATAATCAAGCCCATGAGCCAACGTGCCATTGGCAAGCACGGCGTTGGCAGCCGCCGCTTTCGCCGCTGTGCCAATGATCCGGCTCTCTGCGGGCCCGCCCAGCCTTTGCGCTACGTTTACCACCATGCTCCCGAAGTCCATCGTGGAGGAGGCCAACGCAATGCCGACCGTATCGAGAAGAACCAGCTTCGCTTTTTCGGTCACGGCCGGCGGCACATGACTCAGCTCCAACCCGTCAGCGAATCTCCCTATGATTTGCGAGTACGGCTCCATGGTTTGCTCCCGGATTCGCGGCGCCGGATTCTTGCGAGACGGTTTTCATTGCGTGCCGCAAGCGCGCGCAGCAAGGGTGCCAGGCTCGGCTGCTCGGGCAAACGGCTGATGAACTGAATGATCGCGTCCGCCTGTTCGCGCGGCAGCACGAGCGCGGCGCAGTCGTGAAATTTCTCGGTTAACTCCGCCCAGCTGATGGGATTCTGCGGATGGCCCCCGGCGGTGTCCGCGCGGCCCTCGATCGTTTTGCCGTTCTTGAG
>DATACQ010000647.1:0-3547 GCA_036258955.1 Binatia bacterium | reverse complement strand
GGCTCGCCCCAGCGCCGCACGACCTTGTTCTCGTCCGAGGTTTTTCCAACGGTAACGCTTTGGTGGGGCAAGTTCGGCAAGCTCAACATGAAGCCTTCAAAACGCCGCTCTAAATCCGCCAGCGGCTTCTCGCCTTGCTTGATCGCGTCGCTGATCTCTTCTACTTCGCGCATGAGCGCGCCGGCATCCGCGCCCGATTTTTTGAGCCTGCCGATCTCACCCGATAAACGGTTCTTTCTTTCTTTGAGTTTCTCGATGTTCGCCAAAGCGTCGCGACGCTCGCGGTCGAGGGACACGAATGCCTCCCAATCAACCGTTAAGTTTCGGGTCGCCATACGCGCCTTGACGTCATCGAAATGCTCGCGCAACAGTTTGATATCTAACATGGAGATTCCTCAGGCGGGCCGGAACTCGTGTGTGAAAGCGCCCGCCTGCTATCCTTGCAGTCTTAAACAGGGGCCGCTTACGATGGAGTAAGATTTTGATCCCCGGTCCTTCATCCCTGGGCAAAAACCGCAAGTCTGGGTAGCCACAATGAGTCCCACGTCTAAGGCTTGGATTGAGATTGAAACGACCCCGGACCTGAGACTAGCTTGCCCCTCCGGCGAAGAGGCTTGCTCCTGGGGCGCAATCTCGTGAATGAATCGAGCTAGCGAAACGCACAAGCAGCTTCGCCGTGACGCTCTGCAACCCAATTGCTCACTTTCAGATCGGCCCGCCTGCATAAGGCGGCGTTGTTGAAATTCTCGGGATTGAGCTTAGCACGCTACCAGGCGATTACGAATGCGTTCTGGATATGCTCCACCAACGGGTCCGCTCCCGGCCAAGAGATCCCGACCACGTCAAATCGAGCGTCGCGCTCATGCAATTTTTTCTCGTGCAAGAAAAGCTGAGCGGCAAGTATCATGCGCCGCTGCTTTCGTGGCTCGACAGCTTCCAGAGGGCTGCCAAAACCGTGGTCAGTGCGCGTTTTCACTTCAACAAAAACGACAACCTTGCGGTCCAGGACGATCAGATCGACTTCACCGCCACGGCAGCGGTAGTTACGCTTCACGACCTTGTAACCTTTCTTCTTCAAAAACAGTTCCGCGACTCGCTCCCCTTCCCGGCCCAGCGCCTGTTTTGAATTTTCTTCGATCATAATTCTTTAAATAGATGGGCCGTTTCACAAAGCGCGCGTACCTGGGCAAAGCTCCGGCGATGGACCGGCGAGGGTCCGTGACGGCGTAACGCCGCCAAATGCGCCGCACTACAATACCCTTTGTGGAGCGCGAAGCCGTACTGCGGATAACTCGCATCGAGCTCGATCATCATCCGGTCCCGACTCACCTTTGCGATAATCGACGCTGCCGCTATGGAGACGCATATCCGATCGCCTTTGATGAGAGCCGTTTGCCGCAAACCAGGCAGGTAAGAAGGACGGGAAAGCTTTAGCAGAGACGAGGGGATCGTCTGTTTGCCATCGATGAGTAAGTGATCGGGCGCCGGCGCGAGCGCCCGGCAGGCCCGCGCCATTGCCATGAGAGTCGCGCGCAGAATATTGAATCGGTCTATTTCTCGGACATTGACGACGCCCAACCCCCAGCTGATCGCTTTGGTTTTAATGACTGTCGCGAGGCGCTCCCTTTGTAGCGTGGTCAGAAGCTTGGAGTCCCTGATGCCCTCCTCGTTGAAGTCTCTCGGAAGAACCACTGCGGCTGCCACGACCGGCCCAGCTAACGGCCCCCTGCCAACCTCATCGATGCCGGCGATGCAGTGAAAACCGCGAGCATAATTTTCGGATTCGATGGACACGAAAAGAGGCTCACGTTGACGGTCCGCATCTTTGGTCATAGAGCTTCTCTTGTAACGAAAAGAACAAGAAGCTGCAAACAAACGAACCCAGCGGCCCGATGGGCACGGCAGCGCGTCACAAACTCGAGTTTGGCATTGCGCTAAGGCTTGTGTTACAAAAATCCGATGTCGATTAGTCGCGAAGAGGTACGGCATATCGCGCTGCTGGCACGACTGCGGTTTAGCGATGAAGAAGAAAATCAGCTTACGGAGCAGCTCGGCCATATTCTGCAGCATATGGCCGTTCTCAAGCGGCTCGACACCTCGGGCGTCCCGCCCCTGGCGCACGCACTGGACGCGGTCAATGTACTGCGTGAGGATCGGGTTACCAATGAACCCAACAGCCAAGTTCTGTTGGCCAATGCGCCTGCGTCAGACGCAAGCTTTTTCGTAGTTCCCAAGATCATCGAATGAGTCTTTGTGCTCTTACCCTTCACGAGGCGAGCGAAAAGCTGCGCACTCGCGAGCTTTCGTCCAGCGAGCTCACCGCGGCCGTGTTCGCGCAAATCGCCCAAACCGAAAGCCGAGTGCATTCTTACATTACGCTTGCGGGCGCCGCGGCTGAGGAGGAGGCAAACAAAGCGGATGAGGCTTTCCGCGCTGGAGAACCAACCTCCTCGATTGCGGGCATACCTATCGCCGTCAAAGATAATTTTTTGACAAAAGGTCTGCGTACCACTTGCGCGTCGAAAATCCTCGGCGACTTCATCCCGCCCTATGACGCGACCGCGATCGCGCGCCTCCGTGCGGGACACGCGGTCATCACCGGCAAGACTAACTTGGATGAATTCGCTATGGGATCGTCCGCCGAAAACTCGGCTTTCTTTCCCACGCGCAATCCCTGGGATCTGATGCGGGTTCCGGGCGGTTCGTCGGGCGGTTCCGCAGCCGCAGTTGCGGCCGATCAGTGTATCGCGGCACTGGGCACTGACACCGGCGGCTCCATTCGCCAACCGGCAGCTTTCTGCGGTATCGTCGGCCTAAAACCGTCCTATGGACGAGTGAGCCGTTATGGGATCATCGCGTTCGCCTCTTCGATGGATCAGGTCGGGCCCATGACCAAGGACGTCCGTGATGCCGCGTTGTTGCTCGGAGCTTTGGCCGGCTACGATCCCGCGGATGCGACTTCAATGCAACAACCAGTGCCGGATTACGCTGCCGCGCTCACGGGCGACATAAAAAAACTGCGCCTCGGAGTGCCCAGGGAATACTTTATCAACGGAATGCAGCGTGAGACCGAAAATGCCGTACGCGCGGCGATCAGGCATTTGGAAAAGAACGGCGCCGCCATTGAAGAAGTCTCTCTGCCGCATTCCGAATATGCTGTTGCCGTTTACTACATCGTCGCCACAGCAGAAGCGAGCTCAAATTTGGCGCGTTACGACGGGATGCGCTTCGGCCAGCGGGCCGGCGGGCGTGACCTGTTGGAAACCTATCTGGCAACCCGGGCGCAAGGTTTTGGCGCCGAGGTGAAGCGCCGGATCATGCTCGGAAGCTACGCGCTCTCCGCAGGCTATTACGACGCCTATTATCTTAAAGCGCAGGAAGTGCGAACTCTCATCAAGAGGAACTTCGAGGACGTTTTTCAAAACGTAGACGCTCTGGTGACACCGACCGCGCCGACGACGGCGTTTAAAATCGGGGAGAAGACCCACGATCCTCTCCAGATGTATTTGTCCGACATTTTTACGATTTCGGCCAATCTGGCGGGTCT
>DATACQ010000646.1:0-2124 GCA_036258955.1 Binatia bacterium | reverse complement strand
GCTGTTGCAGGGCTTGGAGGGACGGCGGCACAAAGTAAGGCATCAACGCCGCGTAGGCAATCAGCAATAGCGGTAACAGTTTGGAAACGAACGCGTAGCCGGCTATCAAGCCCCAGGCTGCTACAGACCAGCCGCCCAGCTCTAGTAACGCCGGCTTGTAGCCTTTTCCGGTCACCACTTCAAAGCGGTGGCCTTGGCGCAGGACCTGACCGTACCACAGGGTCAAGAGGCCCGCCACGATGATCATGAACGCTCCCACCACTCCGGTGATCCCATATTCCGGCAGGCCCGCGCCTTGGGGATGGACTTTGAGATAGATGAACGTGCTGAGCATGTAAACGCGGTTCCCGAGGCCGAGGATCGCCGGTATATCGAACGTGGCGACGCCGATCGTGAGAATGTAGATCACCGCTGCCAGTATTCCTGGTCGGGCCAGAGGCAACGTCACTCGACGGATGATCCTGCCGTAGCCCATGCCGTGCACCCGCGCTGCTTCCTCCAGGGCGGGATTCATGGCGCGAAACATTTGCGCGGTCAGAATGAAAGCGAGGGCAGAAAGACTCAAACCCTGGACAAAACCCATCCCTATGGGTGTCGCTATATTGATAGGCGCATCGTTGAGGCCCAACAGGTCCACGAGCCAGCGATTCAGGATGCCGATGCGCGGATGGGCGATCATCGTCCAGCCCATGGCGGTGTAAATGCCGGGGATCAATAAACCCAGAGTCATGATCGCGTAGATCAATGTCTTTCCGGGAATGGTCGTTCTTTCGACCAGCCACGCGATCGGCAAGCCAAAAAGCAGCGCGACCAAAGTCGCCGTTATCGTAAAAATCAGCGTATTGGCGACAACCCGATAGACGAAAGGATCGCTGAACACTTCGACGTAATTGCTGAGAGTGAAAGTAGCGCTCGGGGTGCCGAAGGCGCCCTTTTGCAGGCTGATCCAAAACATCACCATCACCAATACGAAAATGACGGCGATCGGGATCAACGCGACCGATAACAGCGCGACGGAGGTATGGCTCTTTCGAGCGCCAAAAAACCCCGGCCATGTTAACGTCTCTTGCTTCATTGAGCCGTTAGTTCAAGGTTTAAGGGTTCAAGAGTTCAATGTTCAACGTGGATTCAAGACGTATGCTCTCTGCCGAACGTCAGACCTCACTTGCCACCCTCGCGGAGGATGGCTTCAAGCTCTTTCTGTGTTTCGGAATAGTTTTTAACGGACGCCAGCCACTCCGGCGAGTTGACGACGATCTTGCCCTTTGCCGCGCGCAGCCCTTCGAGCTCGCGTTTAATTTGCGAGCCGGGGAACAGATGCAGATCCATACCGTCGTGTTTCCACAGCAGCTCCTGTCCCTCGGCAGACATGAGATAATTGATCAACAGCGCGCCTATATTGGGCGAGCGCGAATTTTTAGGTATCGCGGCGTATCGCATGTGCAGCACAGTGCCTTCTTCAATGACCGTGTGGCCCACCGGCGCACCCGTGCGCTTGAGCACGTTCACGTCATTGCTGCCGCAGGTGAAAACAAGCATCAAAAACTCGCCGCTGGTGATGCGCTCCGATTCGCCGCAACGCATGAGCCCGGCAATCTGCTTCGAGAGCTTCTTGGTGAAATCGATCACTTTCTCACGGCCTAAGAAGTCCGGCGTGGCGAACTCTCTCAGGCCCGCGGCGTAGGGAGTAGACGCGATTTTGCCCTTCCATTTAGGATTGAGCACGTCGTTCATGCGCCGCGGAATATCGTTGCCTTTGACCAGACTCGAGTTGTATTGAATGCCGACCACGGCGGTCGCGAAGGCGACATGCGTGCCCGCCGGCGCCAGGGCTTGGAATTTTCCCTCGGGTTTCGGCTTGTTCTCAATGAACTGATCGTAGGTCATCTTGGTAAACGCGTCGGCTTTCAGTCCGTCGAAGATCGCCTGGGCGTTACCCAGATAGACGTCCGTGCTCGCAGGCTGCCCCGCGGCGTTCTCCTGGATGATCCGCAACATGAGCCTCTGCATATCCGGTCCCGGAGTATATTGCCCCTGCAGATTCAGTTTGTATTTCTTGTTCATGCCCGCGAGGATTTCCTGAAAGCCTTCGCTGCCGCCAAAGCTGTTCTGGCCCCACTGGCC
>DATACQ010000645.1:0-3220 GCA_036258955.1 Binatia bacterium | reverse complement strand
GTGTGTACAGATGAAATGCTGTGGTGATCCGTGGTAACTCTCATTTGACTTCGATAGCCAACTGAGCGGCTAAGGTTAGAAATACTGTTCAATGATACGAAATGCCGGAACGGCCCGAGGCAGCGCGTTAACAACCAACAGAGGAGAGGTCAAATGAACCCCAACCTTCTTGTTGTGCGAATTCTTATTTCTTTATTTCTTGTAATTACTTTTGCGCCGAGCGGGAATAGTGCAGAACCCAAATTGATCAATGTCGGCTGGACTGGAGGATCGGCTTGGACTGCGCTGCCTTTTCAAGTAGCCCTGGACAAAGGTTTCTTCGAAAAGGAGGGCTTCAAAGTCAGGTTGATAACCATGCGCGGAACAACCTTGATGCTCAGCGCTCTCATGGCCGGCGAAGTTGATTACGTGACGATACTGCCCTTCATCGCCGGGGCTGCGATGCGCGGACTTCCTGTGAAGATCGTCGCATCCGTGGCAAAATCCAGCGGCTACGCGATTGTGTCCAAGCCAGAGATCGGCAGCCTCGAGGGGCTAAAGGGCAAGAGAATAGCGATCAATTCCTTTGGGAGCTCGGCCGATTTTGCGATCTATTCGGCTTTGAGCCGAAGTGGCCTGGATCCGAATAAAGACGTAACTCTCCAGACAATCAGTGGAAGTCCGGATGCTCGCTTCGCGGCGCTGGTCAGTGGCGCTGTCGACGCTACGGTCCTCAACAGTCCTTTTGAATACTGGGCTGAGGAGAAGGGATTCAAGACGCTTGTTTCAGTACCGCAGATGGCGGAGTTTGTCAGGATCCCCATCGTCGGGGTCAGCACGTCGCAGGTGAAGATTCAAAAGGAACCGGACGAGATCGTCAGGTTCCTAAGAGCGGTGCGGGCCGGCATATTGTTTATCCAAAGCGAACGTGAGGTCGGTGTCGGCCTGATGGAGAAAACACTGAGGCTGGACCGTACTGCTGCTGAAAGATTTTATGTTTTGTATCGCGAGCAATACAACCCGGAATTGACGGCGCCTCAATCGGTCGTCAAAGAGTGGATAGCTGTCGGAACGTTCAGGGACAAGGAAAAGAAGGGTAAAGTCGATGAACAAAAGGTTCATGACTGGACGTTTGCAGAACGCGGCAAGCGATAAGACGCCGGGGAGACCGGATAATTCGCGCGATCGCGCAGAGATTTACAGGGAGAAGCGCTTGTAAAAGAACTGATTAAAAAGAATAAATGCAGTCAAATCAGATACAGATGCGAGCGTGAAACTATTTTGGACAGCAATGCGCGCAGGTCTTTTCGCAGAGGAGATAGAGATTAAACGGTGAAGCACCGCTACAGCGCGGAGATCCAGCGTACGAGGGGACTGCTGGAATTGGCCGCCGCTCTATACGATACGTCCCTCTCTTTTCAAACCGAGCGCGCGGCCGAGCAGGCGATGCAGACGGAATCGCGCGTCGGTTATTCGCTCACCCTCGCGCTTACGGCTACGCGCGAAAAGGGGATCTCTTTCTCTTTTGCCGCGGATGGATTCCGCGAGCTCCAGGCGGTTAGTCGCGGCAAGCTTACGCTTGCCTGGATTAATCCTTCTGTCGCCGCAACCATGGCCTTCAGGGGCAAAGGCTTATTTTCGAAGCGACAGCCGATCAGGACTGTCGCGGTGTTTCCTTCGTACGATGTCATGGCATTTGCCGTCCACGAGTCTACCGGGATCACCTCGCTGGCCCAAATCGCGAAGGAGCGCACCCCGCTCCGAGTCTCGACCGGCACCATCTCCAAAGCTTGGCTCAAGTACAGCCCGACGATGTTCACCGTGAGCGCGGTAATGAAAGCTGCCGGATTTTCCTTCGCGGACTTGCGCCGTTGGGGCGGGAAGATTCAGTCGGTTACGCGGCCGAGTCACCCGGACCGACGCGAGGCGCTCGAGAACGGTACGATCAATGCAGTATTCGACGAGGGAATTAAGAGTTGGGGGCAGAGCGCGATCGATGCCGGCTTTCGTTACCTCCCGGTGGAGGGAAACATTCTCAAAAAATTGACGGTCATCGGCTATCGCCCGTCAGTTTTGCCCAAATCCCGGTTCCCCGCGCTGCCCTCGGACGTGCCGACGGTGGATTTCAGCGGCTGGCCTATGGTGGTCAACGCCGCCATGCCCGAGGATGTCGCTTACGCGCTTTGCGAAGCGATCGAGGCGCGCAAGGCGCTCATGCCGACCGACAATTTCAAACCGCTTGATATGGCGCAGCTTTGCGCGAACGATCTGGAGGCGCCGTATGACGTGCCGCTCCACCCGGGCGCGAAGCGCTTTTATTTTGAAAAGGGCTATCTCAGATCTTAACAGTCTGTTGAAAAAGGCTGATTTGCCGATCGTCATGAGCATTGTCGAAGGGGTGCGCTCGATTGCCTCGCTCCGATCGTGCTCGTCCCGTGCTCCGGGAGGACTCCGGACGATCACGAACAGAACACGAACCACGACACTCGCATCCTCGCAACGGAACTTTTTGACCAGCATGTCAAAAAGCTTTTTTCAAGAGCCGGACCGAATTTTCAAGAGAACGCTTTTTCAAGAAGCTTAGTGGCAACTCGTGAAACCGAAAACAACATTAAAGACAGGACTGCGGTGTTTCACCTGTCAGGAGGAAACATGAAACGAGAAGTCGCGGCGGAGATTGTCGATTCTCTTAAAGAGGCCGGCGTCGATTTTGTAGCGACCTTGACCGAAGCGAATCTCCACGACCTAGTGATGGCATTGGGAGAAGATCCCGATATTCACCACGTCCCGGTCACCCGCGAGGAAGAAGGCATAGGGATCTGTGCCGGCGCGTATCTCGGCGGAAAACGGCCGGCGATGGTGATGATGAACGCCGGCTTTCTCTTGTCCGCGAATGCGTTGGCAACGGTCTGTATTCATCCTGGCATCCCGGTCTTGATGTTGATCGGGCACAGCGGCGGCGTCGGCGAGGAAAACGCCGGCCATGCGACGGTCGGTAGTCTGACCGAACCGGTATTGCAAGCGATGCACATTGTCTACGAGAAAGTCGGCCGCTTTGAAGATATTCGTCCGACTATCCGCGATAGTCAGATCCTTGCGCGCTCCTCACGCCGGCCCACCGCGATTGTACTGAACAAACAAGCCCTGAGGTAGTTCAATGAAAAGATACGATTGTCTCAAAGCGATCGCGCCGCACTTCGCTGAAGAGCTGGTGGTTACGAACTTGGGCGCCGTACGCCAC
>DATACQ010000644.1:0-4155 GCA_036258955.1 Binatia bacterium | reverse complement strand
AAGCGAAACGGGCCAAAATATGGAAACGAAAGTATTGATCAACGAACGCATCGCCGTACATCCATGCGAGCCAGACGTGCCAGGGGAGCGCAACAGCTACGGCTACCGTTGTCGCGAGCCAGATCTCCCGCGAACGAAGGAAACCGAGACCGTGCTGTGCAAGGGCGATTGCCAGCAGCCCCGGGAGAAACAGAAACGCCGCGGCGGATTTGGTGAGAATGGCAAGGCCGAACGCTGCGCCGGCTGCCATCATCAGAGAGGATCGTCCGTTGGCGTATAGGACAAGAACGACCGAAAGCATTCCCAAGGTCGCGAGCGGAACGTCGGTCATGGCCATGCGGCTATACGCGACGAACTGCGGAACACCGAGGAGTAAGACCGCTGCCAATACGCCTGCCGTTCGGCTGGCTAACCGCCGCCCGGCCAAATACTGAAGCACGATAGCGGCTATCCCAAAGAGTGCGCTCGGCAGGCGCAAGGCAAACTCTGTCAGGCCGAAGACTGAAGAGCTTACAGCCATCAGCCAGAATGCAAAGGGCGGTTTCTCGAACCAGAGGCGATCGCCATAGCGCAGCGTCAGCCCAGGCTCGGCGAGGAGTTCACGAGTCAGCACCCCGTAGATCGCTTCGTCCCAATTGGCCAGGCTTTGCACTCCCAGTTCGGGGAGTATGACGATCGCGGCGATGACGGCAAGGCCGGCTGCCACGGCGAAGTCGGTACGGTTGAAGGCACTTGCGTCGAGGTGAGAGTGGCTGGCGGCGGATTTCATATCCGCGGTTTTGACTGAGCTTTTAACTCATCATCTGCTTTAGCGGGTTGAAATGTTGGCTCCGGAGTCGATTCAGAGACGGCCGGCCGCTTGTCTAACGCAGTTTTCCCCAAGTCGAAGATAACGTAGTCCTCCGTTTGCCGCGCGCGCGGGTAACGCGAATCGAGATAACTCCAGAAATTGTCGTAACGTTCCGACCACCACCAGGGTTGGTGTCGAGTCAGTATCAGGTAGGCTGCCCCTCTCTGCTTCAATCGTTCGAGCTCGGCTATGGCTTGCTTGCTATCGATAGGCGCCGCGCCGAAGTTTTCAAGGAAATGCCATCCTTTTCGCTTGCTGTAGTAAATGCAAGTTGGATCGCCGCCGTCGCCGGCGGCAATCAGGGCGTCAAGCGGCGCCACGCGATTGAGTTCGTTTGCCGCACGCCACGGCGCCAGAGCTACCGGTTCATAAAGCGGCTTCAGATAAACGAACGACAAATACGACAGTGAAGAGAAAAAGATCGATCCAAGAATGACGGTTTTCCATAGAGCCGGTCGCGCAATTTTGGACAACGCAAAGTCGCAGGCTCGTCCAGCGAACGCGGCCGCGACGGGTACAACGGGCAGGAGATACCAAGGATGTCGGTGTCCCTGACCCGCGACAACCATGAACAGCAAAATAGCCAGCAGCCACCAATGGAACAGGCGGCAGAACTTCGCCTGCGGCGGTAGGCAAATGCCGAGGATCATTGCCGCCGATGTGACCGGTGTCGCCACGGATGTAAGCGCTTGCTGAACGATATTCACGTACCAGTCGAGGCTCACAGTCTCCAACCCCCCGCTGCCGAACATGTGATGCGGATAATGTGAGAGGCTGACCCAATAAGCATGAGAATACCAGGTCAACGGGAACAGGAGTGAGCAAGCGGCAAACCCCCACAGTTCTCGTTTGCGCAGCAGCATGGCGCCGTACTTCGTCCAAGCCATGTAAAGCATCGGTAGAGCAATGACGATCGCCGGCAGCTTGACGAGGATCGCCAGTGTCGTCGCCGCGCATGCCATGGCGAACCCCAAAGGCGATTTCTCATTCTCAAGCCAGGTTGTAAACAGATAAAGAGCGGCGATGGAAAAAGCCAGGTATGCCATATCGGGCATGAACGAGCGACCGGCAAAAACGCTCAGAGGAGCGAGCGTGTAAATTCCCACCGCGAACCATGCGCTCCGCTCATTGAAAACCTTTCTCACAAGCAAATGAAAGAAGGGGACTGAGAACGCGAAAAACGCGACGGAAACAGATCGGCCGATCCAGTCCTGGACACCGAAAGGCAGGTAGAGCAAGGAAGCGAAGAAGGGCACCAGCGGAAACTCCGTGCCTACGTAGCCGGGAGCATTCCCCGCCCAGTTGACCTGCGGATAAAAGATATTAAAGCCGTGCAGGTAAAAGTTTTCGGAGATCATGGCAACATCTGCTTGCCGCCATGAATAAGCGTCTATAAACGGCTGGGATACATGGATGAGCCGACATGATACGCCTAAAGAGATCACTCCAAAGAGGAGAGCGAGCTCCAACCTCTGAAACTGCGGTGCTGGTGGTTTCACGTACGATCAATCGCCTGCCAGTCGTGCAGGACGCCATTGCGAAGGATCTTGCATTGCCTGAGCCGGTGGAAGTCCGCTCCATGACATCCAGCGGGAGCGATGCCAGGCTGTGGCAGCGACCTCCATGCGTAGATCTGCCTGCGAAGTCGGCGCCGTCACGCCCAGCGCTCGCCAGGGTAGCGTGACCTCAACAGTGATACGCGGCTGATCACTTCCGAAGTAGGTCGTCACTGCTCCTGGCACGGGCTGACAGGAGACCTGGTCCGCGACGCACAACCTGGGACGCATCATCGGCGCGCCGCTTTCGGGAAACAGTCGAGGGGGAACGATATAAAGCGTAAAGCGACGCGCTCCGCCGCCCGCGTCTACGCCCCAATCGATGCGAAAGGCTTCCTGCAGCGGGAATTCACCGTCGTAAGCGAGCAAATCGGAATCGTAATAATCCATCGCGATCATCGCGAGGTGTAAGCCAGTGGGACTCCAGGCGGCATAGAAATCCCCAAAAGGTATTTCGGGTTTAGGCGCAGTCAGCGGGGTGATCAGGGCCCGCTCCTTCGGCCATTCTCGCAGAGAGCGATCTTGTGCATCGATGGCTGCATGAGGAATCCCCCAAGGGCCCGGCCGATTGCGCACGGCAGTTTCAGGTCGCTGTTGATGGAGGTCAGCGAGACGAGGATTAATGCGACTGAAGGCGTCGACGAGCCGCTCATACGGACGGTCGTTGATGTCGATCAGCCCGAAGTTGTAATCCTCGCCGTCCTCACGCCCTCCCCAGGGATGGTCATAATACTGAAACCAGTGAAGGCCGACGATCTCTGGCTCGCGGGCGAATCGCTGGGCCGCCGCGACTGCACCGCGTGTGCGCTCAGCCTGCGAGGCCACAGTCATTAGATGGCCATTGTTAACGTTACCGGAGCGATTTTCGTCTGCGGCAAAAAACCACTCGGAAATTAGAATGGGCTTGCCCGGGGCGAGCTGCCGCAGACCATCAAAAAAATACCGGGCGAGCCATCCGTCAGGGCTATCGACGTTGTAGTTAGTGGACAAAACATCAACATACTGCACCATTGTCCGCACCGCGACCGGATCGTAGTAGATAGGCAGGCGATCGCCAAGTATCAGAGCATCAGGATCGGCCGCACGAAGGGCGTCGTGAGCTAGCCGATAGTAAAGCGCGGTGATGATCCCCGTCCATTTCCGGACAAATTGGATTCCCGCACCGCCAGGTCGCAGCTGCGTAGGATGCGTGTGATGAAGCAATTGGTCAAATGAGTCGGTGCCTTGGGGCGGCACAAAGTCCTGCGTGAAGCGCTCCCAGTTGTTGCCGTAATGCTCGCGCAGCTGTGCGACAAGCTGCTGCTTGGTGCGATTGGCGGCGGGCTGCTTGAGAAAATAAATGAATAGAGCACCATTCCACCAGCCCACTTCATTGTCGATAAAATAGCCGATGCGGTAAGGGTTGCCTTTATAGGGCGCGACGAGGAGGTGGGCCCACGCATGCATTTGCTCGGCGGTGGCGGGATCAAAGGGATCAAACCAGTGAAACCGGGCGCTCCGCCCCAACTCGAGATCGGGGGTGATCGGCAGCGCCAGAATCGCGGGATGCAGTGACCAGGCACCGGCGGTGTTAAAGCCCCACGCTAACACCCGTTGCCGCGTCGTTCGTGCCCAGTCTTCCAAGTCAGGATAGAAGGTCCCCCAATGGTAAGCGATTCGGCGATCAGAAAACCGCTGCGGCTCGCCGCCATCAATGACATTGACGCCAACCGAAAAGAAGCGCTCGCCGCATGGTGTAAGTAGCCAATG
>DATACQ010000643.1:0-3965 GCA_036258955.1 Binatia bacterium | reverse complement strand
TGACGAACAGAGTGAACGCCGGCGGGCGCGAACCGGTCTGGGTACCATAATAGAACTTTACAGCACGCCCCTGATAGAGCGGCGCGCTGTGGGCTTTGACGATTCGCTGCAAGGCTTGATTAACTTGGGATGTCGAGATTTTACGGCGGTAGCTTTGCAGCACCAGCGCCGCCGTTTCCTGCATTCTGCGCAGGCCGTAACCCGTAGCCGCTGAAATAAAACAGACCGGGGCATGAACGAGAAATTTTAGCCGGAAGTACACCTCTTCGCGGTAGCTCTCGGCATCGGCGCCGCTGGCTTCGAGCAAGTCCCATTTATTCACGGCTAACAAAACCGCTTTGCCGCGCTCGCAGGCGTAACTGAGGATCTGCGCGTCCTGATCGGTAACATTTTCCACCCCATCGATTACATGGATGATGAGATCGCCATCATCCACTGCACGGAGGGAGCGACTGACGCTGAAGCGCTCCACCCGGTCATCGATGCGCGCTTTGCGACGTATGCCGGCGGTATCGACCAACACCGCAGGTTCTCCTTGCAGTACAAACGGTGTCTCGAGGGCGTCCCGCGTGGTGCCCGGCGCAGCGTCTACTACCGAGCGGTCAAACCCGAGTAACCGGTTAATCAATGTGGACTTGCCGACATTGGGCCGTCCGACGACAGCTACGCGCGCTGGCTCACGAACAGCATGCGCCGTATCGACCAGTTCGAGGCCGTCGCCTACGGCCTCCTCGCTTTGGCCGGTTCGCGGCAGCCGGCGCACTACATCATCCAATAGCTCGGTGATACCGAGACCATGTTCGGCTGAAATCGAATAGAGAGGTTCAAGGCCCAACGAGTAAAATTCAAAAAGGTTGTCGCCGCGTCGCCGCGAGTCGATCTTATTCACCGCAAAGAACACCGGCTTTGGGCTTTTGCGCAAGCTATTCACCACCTCGCGGTCCAGCGGGCTCAGTCCAGCCTTGCCGTCGAGAAGAAAGATCACTGCATCCGCTTCGGCCAGCGCTATGCGACTTTGCGCGTGGACACTTTCCTCGAGTTTACCGCCGCTCGCCGATTCAATGCCGCCCGTATCGACCAGCAGATACGATGTCCCCGCCCATTGAGCCTGAGCGTAATTGCGGTCGCGGGTCACACCGGGAAAGTCATCGACGATAGCTTTACGGGCGCCAACCAGCCGGTTGAACAACGTCGATTTGCCAACGTTGGGCCTTCCGATGACCGCCACTACGGGCAAGCCGCTCAACTTGGGAACAGACACCGGCGCCGCGCGACTCATCTCACAACCCCATTTCGGACAACCTATGGGCCTTCTGGGTCCACCCCTTGTCCACACGGATGAAAAGCTCGAGAAAAATCTTGCACCCCAGCAAAGCTTCCAGTTCCGCGCGGGTTTGGACGCCGATTTCCTTGAGCATCGAACCGTGTTTGCCGATGAGAATAGGTTTGTGGGAGTCCCGCTCGGTATGAATCGTCGCTTTAATGACGATCAAGTTTTTCTCGGTTCTTTCCGTGAATTCATCGATGGTGACGGCCACTCCATAGGGGATCTCTGCGCGCGTCAACAGAAAGACTTTTTCGCGGATGATCTCGGCCGCGAGGAAGCGCTCGCTCTGGTCAGTTATCTCATCGCCGGGGAAATAGCGCGGCCCGGCGGGCAGCGTTTGCTCAATCAGTTGCAAAACCAACGGCAGGTTCTCGCCCGTCAGCGCGCTGACCGGCACGATCTCTCTGCCCGGCAGCATTTCTGAACAGCGCTGCATCAGCGGCAGTAATTTTCCTTTGGACATCAGATCGATTTTGTTGAGCAGAACGTAAACCGGCGTAGTTACACCGCGCAGCAGCTCGGCGATGCGTTCATCCTGCCCACCGACCCGCTCGTGGGCATCGATCACCCAGAGCAGGCCGTCCACTTCGTGCAACGTCTGGAGCGCAATATCAACCATGCGCCGGTTCATTAACGACTGGGCTTGATGGATACCAGGCGTATCGAGGAAAACCATCTGGGAATGGGCCGTTGTTTTGATGCCGGTGATGCGATTGCGCGTCGTTTGCGGTCTGGGCGAGACAATGGCGACCTTTTCGCCGAGCAGGCTATTGAGCAACGTCGATTTGCCAACGTTGGGCCTGCCAACGATTGCAACGTAACCCGAACGAAATGGCGCTTCCGCGGCGCCTTTACTATTTTCTTTTTGTTTGGCCATCACCTACAATGCGCCTGGTAATCATTATGTCACGGCCGCGCCCCGCTTCAAAGTTACAGCGCTTCAATGAAGCAGCCTTAATCGGTGGCGCTCAGGTGCGTTTCACGCCGCTTATGACGAAGCGTCTTACGCGGCGTGCGAAAGAGATGATTGAGCGCTCTTTAAGGTACTTCCCCGAGCTGCAAGGTAAAACCATTACGATAGGATACACGCGGGTCCACCTGGGCGCTGCAGTCATAAGTCGCAGGCGAGATAGTGAGCCGCAATTGGTGATTCGCTTAAAAGTGCGAAAGCTCACCTACCAAACCATCGGTCATGAGCTCACGCATCTCGTGCAGGCGTTGTCTCTCGAAAACAGGCGGGCTGCATACGAACGTATTCCAACGGGCGAGACGCAGTGCGACGTTTGGACTTTGGCGCGCCATGCGCTGTTTTGCGACGACCCGCCAACCTATATCAGATTGCCGCGAGCGATGCGGGCGTTGTGGCCCAACTATGCGGAAGCCGTGAGACGGCTATGCGTCGACGCAATAAGAAAGCGTCGCTCGCTCCGCGCCTATATTCGTTGGCTGGAATCCGAAATCGCCGCGCTGATGCGCACTCCGCAGCGGGAAAAAGCCCCGTCGGCGCAACTCATTTTGCCGTTTTTCCAATGACGAGGGTTGAGTTCACAAGGCGCTAAAAGCTACACCGATCGCAAGAGGGCAATGCACGAGACGATCGCGACCGTGATGGTTGTGTGCTTTGCGGTTAAATCTCTTCGCCGATTTTCAAAATCGCATCGAGCTCGGAGAGCGCATCGCTGGTCAGGTCCCAGCCGGCCGCTTTGACGTTACTCGCCAACTGATCGCTCGATTTGGCGCCCGTGATAACCGAACATACTTGCGGCTGTGCTAACAGCCAAGCCTGAGCCAGCTCGTTCAGCCGGCGGCCGTGGTCCTTCACCCATGCTGATAATCTACTGAGTTTGTCATAGTTCACGTCCCGCATAAGCTCCTGCACCACCCGGGTCGACTCGCCGCGCGACCCCGGCGGCGCCGGCTTCCCCGCCTCGTATTTCCCGGTGAGAAACCCTCCCGCGAGAGGGTAGTAGGGCACAAAGCCGACCCTGTGCGCACGGCAGTAGGGCAACACCTCCCGTTCGACTTCGCGCTTCAGCATGTTGTATTCCGACTGGAGCACCACGAAGGGGGTCCAGCCCTTAAGCTCCGCAAGCACGTTCGCATGCGCCAGCTGCCATGAAGCGTACAGAGAGGCGCCGATATAGCGCACCTTACCCATGCGGATCAAATCGTCTAGAGCGCGCAAGGTTTCCTCGATCGGGGTAGTGTCGTCCCAGCGATGGCAATAGTATAAGTCCACGTGATCCGTTTGCAGCCGCCGCAGACTCTCCTCCACCGCCTGCATCATCTGATACCGCGACGCGCCCCAGGAGTTTGCGCTGGTTTTACGCGGGAACGAAAACTTTGTCGCCATGACCACTCTGTTCATTCGGCCCTTGAGCGATATTCCGAGCGCCTCCTCAGAACGGCCATCGTTGTATACGTTCGCCGTGTCAATGAAATTAACTCCGGCGTCGAGCGCCATGTTGATGATTTTGTCGACTTCTGGCTGCGGCACTTCCGGGGATCCAAACCGATTTGTGCCAAGTCCGATGACGGAAACCCGCACCCCGGAATTACCCATTTGACGGTAGTCCATTGATTACTTCCTGCGTGCAATAGCTGGACTTGGCCTGCGCTCTGGAACGTAAGACCGTTT